>CAZUUP010000005.1:0-27792 GCA_964623105.1 uncultured Akkermansia sp. | reverse complement strand
GTCCCCGAAATGAACGCCGGCCTACGAATCCACTTAGGCTTCCATCGGCCCGGTGGTTCCGCCGGTCAATTCCTCGGCGAGATGCACCGGCTTGTAGCCGCCGATGGTCTTGAAGTAGAGGAACAACAGGAGGTAGATCGCCGCCATCGTGGCCGGAATCCACGAGTCGGCCTTGAGCGTCTTGCGATCGCCTTTCTGATCGGACTCGACAACGAGCTGCTGCTCCTTGGTGCGATTCTTCGCATCGCGGGCTTCACCCAGTTTCTTCCCGTCCAATCCATACGCCGAGGTGAAGTCGAGATTCAGGAACTGTGAGGGCTTCTCGGCCTTGTACTTCTCGAACACCGCCGCATCCGCGGTCTTCAACGCCTCCCCGGCAAACCGGTCCTTGCAGTAGCCCAGTCCCGGGCCGCCGATCAATCCCGCCGAGAGCATCCCAATGCCGCCCATGATGGACATGGCCACCGCACCCGTCTGCGGGAAGCGGTCCCCGACCACCGCCAGCATCGTGGGCCAAAAGAAGGTCTTGCCCACCGCGTAAATCCCCAAGGCGACCAACGCCATCCCGAAGGATTCCATGCCGCTCGCAAGATTCAGTCCAATGCACGCAATCACCGCGCAGGCAAACAGCAGGCCAATCGGCGACAGCTTGAGCGTCCGCTCGATCCAGTGCGCGCAGAAACGCAGGCCGAACATGATGGCCGAGGTCCAGATGAACAGATATTTGCCCTGCTCCGAGGTGAACAGGTTGCCGGTGATGTTCTGGATCCAGCCGTCCGTGCCCAACTCGACCGCGCCCACCAGACCGTGCGCAATGAACAGCACGAACAGGACAAATGATCCGACCGAGAACTTGGTGATCACCGCCACCACCACCAGGAAGATGCCGCCCAGCGCGTAGCCGATGTTCTTGGCATTTTCCGGCGACACAGCCTTGAAGATGTCGCCGAGGAACAGCGCCAGCAGCGAGCACACGATGATCGAGCCAATGATTCCAACGTCCTTGAACATCTCGACGAAGCTCGCGCCCTTGGCCGCCGCCTCGGATTTCGGGAACGTCTGCCCGCGGAACATGATCGCATACAACGCCGTGGGAATCAGGTACAGCGCCAGCTGGATAGTCCAGCCGACCTGCATGTGGTCATCCAACACCCAATCGGCGACCGAGCCCAGCACCATGCCGGCCGGCCAGCTGGCGTGGAGGATGTTCAGGTAATGCGTCCGGTTCTTCGGGAACAGCGTGGCAACCAGGGGATTGGCAACCGCCTCGAGCGTGCCGTTCGCAAAGGCGAAGATGAACATGCCCCAAAACAGGAAGTTGTAGGCGTTCTCCGGCGTGCTGGCCGCAAAGGTCACCACGGCCGAGAGGATGTGGCAGGCGAGCGCGACACCGACGAGCTTGCCGTAGCCAATCTTGTCCACGATCACGCCGCCAATGATGATGCCAAAGCAGAAGCCCGAGAAGCCGCCGCCGCCAATCGCCCCCAACTGCGCCCCGGTGAAGCCAAATTCCTTGCCCCAGTTGTCGAAAATGCCGCCGCGGATGGCAAACCCGACGCCGGCGGCGAGAATCGCCATGAAGCCCGCCCATAGAAGTCTGTTGGCATTGGGCGCAATCGGCCCGCCGGCGGTAGTGTTGTCGTTACTCATATTTGTTTGTGATGACTGACTGGGGTTGGGTTATGTCTGCGAACTAGCGGGTAAAGGCGGGAAGCCGGACCACCGCCCCGCCCTTGAGCGCGGATTCGTGCGCGCACAGGCCGGTACAGGTCCAGTTGGCGGACTGCCTGGCGTTCGGGAACGGATCGCGATCCTCGACGAGCGCCATGGCAAATTCATGCGCCAGATGCGGATGACTCCCGCCATGGCCGCTGCCCTGAGTGAAGCTGAGATGTGTCTTCTTGCTCGAGTCGTACACGCCCTGAGTCGTGTACTTTGCGATGCTCTTGGGCAACCGCTTTGCAAAATCGGGGCACTTGACCGGCTTCGGAATCTTGGGCTCCGGCAGCTTGGCCGTATGCAGGATCAGCGGCTCATGCTCGACCAGCGGCCACTCGACACTCTTCTTGGTCCCGTACACATCAATGCTCTCACGATACTGCCGGGCCACATCGAACAACGAGCGCACAATCCGCGCGCTGACATCCGTGTCCGCAAACTTGACGTGCGCCGTCTCCACCGCGAACGGGGAACCGTAGCATTTGACCAGCTCCTTGCGAATCGTGCCGGAACCGAAGCAACTGACATACTCCGCGGGCTTGCCGATCAAACCCGCCACTGGACCGACGCAATGGGTCGCATACCACATCGGCGGCAGACCCGGCCAGTAGTTCGGCCAGCCGTCCATGTCCTGCTGATGCGTGGCCTGGACAAACTGGAGTTTTCCAAGCTCGCCCCGGTCCAGCAGCTCCTTCATGAACAGGTACTCCCGGGCGTACACCACCGTCTCCATCATCATGTACTTCAGCCCCGTCCGCTTCACCAGGTCCACGATCTTTTTGCAATCCGCCGGACTTGTCGCCATCGGCACCGTGCAGGCCACATGCTTGCCCGCCTTGAGCGCCGCAATGGACATCCACGCGTGATCGGGGATCGGGGAATTGATATGCACCGCATCCACCTGCGGATCCTTGAGCAGCGCGGCGAAATCCGTGTAGCGCTTCTCCACGCCGAAATAATCCCCCACGCTTCGCAGCTTGTCCTCGTTGCGCTGGCAGATGGCGTAACAGTTCGTGTGCGGATGCTTCTGCCACAGCGGTATGAACTCCGCCCCGAACCCGAGCCCGACAATGGCAATGTTAAATTTCTCGTTGCTCACGTTTTCAAAAAAACCACACGCCAGCCGCCGTCATCGATTGCGCCAAGGCGCCTTGAGGACCGAAGACCCGACCGCGGAATTGCGGCGCATGACAGCCGTGCCCCCCGAAACTGTCAAACCAAAAGTGCCCCGGAACCGCACTCCGCACGCAGTTTCACCGGGCTTCGGGGCGGTAAAACGCCCCCCGATTCCCGCGCCAGACCTCAGCATTCGCCGCCGACAGCCGTCCCTCGCCGTTCGGGCACACCCAGCCGCCGGGTCTCACGCGAACTTTCGGGAAAACGCTCCGCCTTTCTGAATTCTGATGCACCCCGCCGCCGCGGATGCTAGGAAAAGCCCATGAGTCAAACGGCCAACGTGCATATCGCCTCCAACATACCCCTGCCGCCCCCGCGCATCCTCGCGGCGGAAACCCCGCCCACCGAGGCGCAAACCAACTTTGTCAGCGATGCGCGCCAGCAAATCCGCTCCATTCTCTTTGGGGGCGACCGCCGCTTCCTCATCGTCCTTGGCCCCTGCTCCATTCACGATCCCGAAGCCGGCCTCGACTACGCCCGCCGGCTTGCCGCCCTCGCCCGCGAACTCGCCGACCGCCTTTGCATCGTCATGCGCGTCTATTTCGAAAAACCGCGCACCACGGTCGGCTGGAAAGGGCTTATCATGGACCCGCATCTGGACGGCAGTTGCGACATCCCCGCCGGCCTGCGCCTCGCCCGCCGCATCCTGCGCGACGTCATCAACCTGGGCCTTCCCACCGCCACCGAACTCCTGGACCCCATCACCCCGCAATACATCGCCGATCTCATCTGCTGGAGCGCCATCGGCGCCCGCACCACCGAATCCCAGACCCACCGCCAGATGGCCTCCGGCCTCTCCATGCCCCTCGGCTTTAAAAACGGCACCTACGGCCACACCCAACCCGCCATCAACGCCATCAAGGCCGCCATGCAACCCCAGACCTTCCTCGGCGTCAGCGAGGACGGCATCGCCTCCGCCGTCACCACCAGCGGCAACCCCGACTGCCACCTCATCCTCCGCGGCGGCGAAAATGGCGCCAACTACGGCGCCGACAACGTCCTCGAAACCCGCGACGCCCTCGAAGCGGCGCGCCTCAAGCCTGCCATCATGATCGACTCCAGCCACGGCAACTGCGCCAAGGACCACCGCCGCATGCCCGACGTCTTTCGCGAAATTGTCCGCCAGCGCGTCGCCGGCGAAACTGCCATCATCGGCGCCATGCTCGAAAGCAACCTCGTCGGCGGCAGCCAGAAATTTCCCCAACCCCTCGACAAACTCGTCCGCGGCCAGTCCATCACGGACGCCTGCATCGACTGGGAAACCACCGAAAAGCTCCTCCGCGAGGCCCACGCCGCCCTGAAGGCTGCCTGACCCACAGGCCGCCAACCCCACGGCCGCGCCCCGCACCTCCCCAAGGTTGTTGGGTTAGGGCAAGGCCGAGCGCCCTCCCAGTCCCAGCGGGCGGACTGCGGACGTCTCCGTCCGCCTGGGGCACGCGCCGGAAAGGGACGATGATCGCGGCCAAGCCGTGCGGAACCCTGAACGCCCCGCAGCCTTCCCAGCACCGACCACGCGCCGCCGGTGGCGCGGCGCTCGCCACGCCCTCGCCCCGACACCCGCGCCCGTGATTCTTCCACCCACTGCAGCATGCGCCGCACGGCCACCGACCACCGGTTTGGCATTGTCTTTTCCCCCGCCGTGTGGTCTCGTTCTCCCACACCCAATGCGAGGCGCACCATGAGTGCCACACCTTCCAACGAACAAAGCCTGATCATCCAGGCCCGCCGGTACTCCGACCCCGACGAACAAGCCCGCTTCCTCGACCGCGTCTGTCAGGGCGACCCCGCCAAACGCCGCCGCCTCGCCCGCCTCGTCCGCGCCGACCATCAGGTCGGCAACGCCCTCGGCCGCACCCCACCCATCACCACCCAACCCGGTCAGGCCTGCTCCGCATCAGCCAACGAAAGGCCCGACGACCAGATCGGCCACTTCAAGCTTCTCCAACGACTCGGTGAAGGCGGCTTCGGCACCGTCTGGATGGCCGAGCGCATCTCCGACATCCGCTTCCGGGTCGCCGTAAAGATCCTCAAGGGCGGCTTGGACACCAAGGAGTTCATCGCCCGCTTTGAACAGGAACGTCAGGCCCTGGCCCTGATGAACCACCCGAACATCGCCAATATCCTTGATGCTGGCTCCACCGCCAAAGGCCGGCCCTACTTCGCCATGGAACTGGTCCGCGGCGAAAAAATCACCACCTACTGCGACGATCACAAGCTGACCATACCCGAACGCATCCAGCTCTTCATTCAAGTCTGCCAGGGCGTCCATCACGCCCACCAAAAAGGCGTGATCCACCGCGACCTCAAACCCGGCAATCTCCTCGTCACCGAAATCGACAGCCATCCAGTCGCCAAAATCATCGACTTCGGCGTCGCCAAGGCCCTCCAGGGACGCCTCACCGACCAAACCCTCTTCACCCAGTTCCGGCGCATGGTCGGCACACCCCGCTACATGAGCCCCGAGCAGGCCTCGACCACCTCCGTGGACGTGGACACCCGCAGCGACGTTTACAGCCTCGGCATCATCCTCTACGAACTGCTCACCGGCCAGACCCCCATCCTCTCGGAAACCATCGCCACCGCCTCCGACGACGAAATCCGCCGCATCATCTGCGAAGTGGACGCCGCCCCCCCCTCCCAGCGCATTGGAACGTTCACCCAGACAGATCTCACCACCACCGCAAGCCGCCGCCGCACCGAGCCCGCCCTGCTGCCGACCCACCTCCGCCGCGACCTCGACTGGATCGTCCTCAAATGCCTCGAAAAAGACCGCCAGCGCCGCTACGACAACCCCAAGGAACTCGCCGAAGACCTCCGGCGCCACCTCGCCAATGAGGCCGTCGTCGCCCGCCCACCCTCCCAGCTTTACCTGCTGGAACGCCTCATTCGCCGCCATCGCATCGCCTTCGCCGCCACCACCGCCATCGCCTTCTCCCTCTTTGCCGGTCTCACCGCGTCCAGCCTGCTCTACTTCCGCGAAAAGGAAGCCCGCCAGCGCGCCGTCACCGCTGAAAGCAACGAGAAAATCCTCCGCACCACCGCTGAAAAAGCCACTGCCGAAGCCCTCGCCAGCGAAAGCAAAACCCGCGCCGCCGCCGCCAAAAGCGAGCAGATCGCCAGCTTCCTCACCGACATGCTCAAGGGTGCCGGCCCCTCGGTCGCCCTCGGCCGCGACATACCCGTCCTGCGCGAAATTCTCGAAAAAACCACCCGCCGCATCGACGCCGATTTCGCCGCCCAACCCGCCCTCCAGGCCGAACTCTACGACGTCGTCGCCGACGTTAACCATGATCTCGGCCGCTACGCCGAAGCCGAGGCCGCCCTCCGCAAATCCATTGCCATCCGCGAAAAGCTCGGCAATCCCGACGACCCCGACCTGATCGCCTCCGTCAGCAGCCTCGGCACCGCCCTCGAAATGCAAGGCCGGTTCGACGCCGCCGAGACGGCCTTTCGCCGCGCCCTCGCCTCCCGCCGCAAGATCCACCACGCACCCCACGCCAACATCACCCACGCCATCGTCAAACTCGGCAACCTCCTCCACGACCACCACAAAACCCCCGAAGCCACCGCCCTCTTCGAAGAAGCCCTCGCCGCCCGCGACTCCCTCATGGATCAGCAGACCCTCGAACGCGCCGAATCCATTCACAACCTCGGCACCCTCGCCATCAAACTGGCCCGCTATCAGGACGCCGAATCCCTCCACCAGCTCGCCCTCTCCCTCCGCCGCAAACTCTCTCCCACCGAAACCCCGGCCATCGCCGACAGCCTCAGCGATCTCGCGTTCATCTGCCATATGCAGGGCCGCCTGCCGGATTCCGAGAAGTTTGACCGCGAAGCCCTCGCCGTCCGCCGCCGAATCCTCGGCTCCGAACACCCCGACACCGCCCTCACTTTGAACAACCTCGGTGTCGTCCTCCACGACCAAGGCAAATACCCCGAAGCCGAGTCCATGCTCAAAGAAGCCGTCGCCATCCGCCGCAAGCGCCTCGGCGAAACCCATGCCTGGACCGTCGGTTCCATCCACTTCCTCGCCCTCACCCTCGAATACCAAAACCAGCACGCCGCCGCCGAAGCCCTGCTCCGCCCCACCCTCGCCGCCTTCGGCGACCCACCCGCCGATCCCGCTTCCAAAGCCCAAATCCAGTTCGCCCTCGGCAAAAATCTCCTCGCCCAGAAAAACTACGCCGAGGCCGAACCGCTCCTCCTCGCTGCCCACTCCACCTTCGCCGCCCTGAACCAAGAATCCCCCGAGTCCTACCACACCCGCATCCGCGAGGTGATCGGGCAACTCATCGCCCTCTTTCAGGCCACCGGCAACTCCGCCCGCGTCGGCGAATGGCAGCAGCAATTCGCCGACTTCAACGCCATCCACCCGCCCCCACCGCCGCCGACCGGCAAGTGACGCCACGGACCACGCTATCCGTCCTCACACCGCTGCCGGCTCACCCGCATCCGCCAGCACCTCGCGCAACACCCTGGCCGCCGTCGGCAATGCCGTGGCGACAGCTCCCAACTCGGGCTGCAACCGCCGCACCAGCGCCTCCGCGCCGCGGTCCACCAGCCGCCGGAACAAATTCAGGAACTCCCGGCTGACCCCCGCCTCCTCGCCCGCCTCGATCCGCACCTGCCGGTCCCCCGTCAACGCCTCGCAAAACACCAGCGCCGCCAGTTGCCCCGCCTCCCGCCGCCCGTGCAACTGCCGCCACAGCGGCAGCGCCGCCTCCAGTTCCCCGTTGAACATCAACGCCTCCGCCCGCTGCGCCACCAGCGTCGCATTGTCCGGCAACGCCCGCAGCGCCTCCCCCGTCCAGTCCAGCGCAAACTCCAGGAACTCCGGCCGTCCCAGCGCAATCTCCCCGCCCAACTGCCACGCCGCCAACTCCGTCGGACGTTCGCTCACCTGCGCATGCAGCAACTCCAGCGCCGCCACCGGCTCCCCCTGCGCCACCAGAAACCGCGCGTAATCCAGCCGCACCGTCCCCGGATTCGTCCCCTGGCCCAATGCCGCCACGAACGCCGCGCGCGCCTCGTCCGCACGCTCCAGCCGCACCAGGCAACTCGCCAGACATTGATACGGCCCCACCCCGAGGATGTCCGGATTGATCGGCGTCAGCGCCGGCCGGTCCCGTTTGGCGATGCACTCGCGGAACTCGACCGCCGCCTCCTCCGTCCGGCCCAGGTTCACCAGCGCCAGCCCCAGGAAAAAGTGCATGCTCGCCGTCAGCCCCGGCTGCCGCGCCAGCTTCGAGCGCAACACCTGCACCACCTCGGCAAACAATTTGGCCCCCGTCAGCCGCGTCGCCATCTGCGTCAACAATGCCTCCCGCAGCTCCGGCGGCACATTCTGCGCCGGCAGCTCCGACATCAGCGCGTGCGCCTCGAAATACTGCTCCATCCCCTCCGCGAAATGCCCCGCCCGCGCCAGCTCCAGCCCGAGGTTCATGATCAGGTTTGGCTCGTTGGGCATCTCCTCGATCGCCTTCAGCAACAGATGCAGATTGCGCGCCATCTTGTTCCGGCTCCGCACCATCTCCACCGAGTAGCCGTAATGCAGCAGCTCGCTCTTCCCCAGTTCCACCGTCGTGCCCCACTCCTCGCACCGCACCACCACGCTGCTGAACACCTGCTCATGCACGCGACCGACGTAGAACAATCCCGGCGCGTTGCGGAACAGGCGCGGCACAAAACTGCGGCCCTCGTTCTCCCGCCCCACATCGATCAGCGGGAAACGGTACGCCATCACGTTCGCCACCCGCAGCTCCTGCGCCAGCGTCTCGCGCCCCTGCGGCGTCAGTTCCTCGTCCGCGTCGATGAACAGGATCCATTCGCCGCGCGCATGCTCCAGCGCCGCGTTGCGCGCCGCCGAGAAATCATCGCACCACGTGAACGAATGCACCTCCGCCCCGTGTTCCCGCGCAATCTCCACCGTCCTGTCCGTGGAGCCCGTGTCCACCACCACGATCTGCTGCGCCAGCCCGCGCACGGCCCCGAGGCACTTCGTCAGGAATCGCTCCTCGTTCCGCGCAATCAAGCACACCGTCAGCCGCGGCTGCGCCAGCCCGCGGGTCAAGGCTTCAGGCAGGGCCGGCAGTTCCACCTGCACCCGTCCCTTCGCCCCGCCGTTCCTGGCGAACTGCTGCACCCGCTTCCACTTGGGCGTCAGCGTCCGCGCCCACTCCACGCACTGTCGCGACAGCTCCGGTTGCCAGGCCAGTTGCGCAATCTCCGCCAGCAGCAGCCACCCCTCCGGATGAAACGGCCGTGCCGTCATCGCCTCCACCGTCGCCGTCCAAGCCGCCGCCAGCCGGTTTTTCCGCAACAGCTCCGTCGCCGCGCCCAACTGGCCCAGCCGCGCCGCCGCCGGCAGCACCAGCGGCTTGCCGCGCCGCGCCCGCCGCGCCCGCACCAGCTCGGCCGCATGCTGCGACCGCGCCGCCAGATTTTGCAACCGCTGCGCCGCAATCCGCGCCGAGCGTTCCCACGTCCAGTCCCGCCGGACCATCTCCGAAGCCAACCGGCCCTTCGCCGCCGCCTCGGCCCGATTGCCCGCCACCCACTGCAAGCGGATCGCCAGCTCCTTCGCCGACGGCTCCAGCAGCCAGCCCGTGTAGACCAGCTTCATCCCGCTGACCTCGCCGCCGATACTGCGGCGCTCCGCCGGAATCCGATACGCGTGGACGTCATCCGCAAAATCATCCGTCGCGCCACCACCCGTCACCACCACCGGCAGCCCGCACGCCATGGCCTCCAGCACCGGCAGGCCAAATCCCTCGCCACGATACGGATGCACCAGGCACTGGCACGCCGTGTACAATCCCGGCAACAACTCCGGCGCCAGTTCCTCGTTCAGGTATAAAATCTCCGGCGCGTTCGGCCGCGCCTGCGCCGCGCGAATCTGTGCCTCCAGCGTCTGCCCCGCATACACGCTGCTCCCGCCAAAATCCTTGATCACCAGGCACACGTCGTCCGCCGCCGTGAAAGCCCGCAGATACGCCCCGAGCAACACATCGGCGCCCTTCCGGCCGATCGTTCCGCCCACAAACAGGAACTTGAACGCCTTGTTCGTCGCCAGCTTCATCGCTGGCGCGTCCGGCCGGAACCGCTCCGGATCAATGCCCAACGGCACAATCTTCACCTTCTCCGGCTCCACCCCCGAATCCACATACACCCGCCGCACGTACTCCGAATACACCCAGATCTCGTCCGCCCGCTCGGCCCCCTCGACCCACGCCTCGGGCAGCGTGCCAAATTCCCACGGCTGCATCGCCACCCACGCCCCCTGCACCGGGCGCTTCCAGTCCGGCGGCCACGCGTGCCGCACGGTGATCTGCACGTTCGGCGACGCCTTGGCGCGCAATCGCCGCGCGACATCCTGCAACTCCGCCGGGAGCGCAGGCGCCCCTTTTCCCAGGAGCGCGGGCGGCCCGCCCGCAAGTTTCCCACCGTGTTTCTCACCTGCCGCCGAAACTAGATTCTCGCGGGCGGGCCGCCCGCGCTCCAGATCGGCTGCCGCACCCACACAACTCACCTGCAACCGCGGCTGACGCGCCAGTTGCTGCGCAAACTCCCGGTTCACATGCGACAAACTCCCGTAATCGAGGAACGATCCCTCCCAGTCCACGCACAACGTCTGCGCCTTGCGCTCCGGAAACTCCGGCGTCACCACCACCGGGCGGGCCGTCGCCGGCGGCAGGGCCGCCTGTCCGAGCTGGCGTTCGATCTCCGCCAACCGCGCCACGACCCCGTCCGCCACCACCGCCCGGCTGTAGTGCTTCACCATGTATGCGCGCGCAGCCCGGCCCTTCGCCTTCGCGGCCTCCGGATGCTGCTGCACGTAACGCATTGTCTCGCGCAGATGTTTCTCCGAAGGATTCGCCCAACGATGTCCGTGGTAGTGCCACAGTTCCACCTCCACCGCGTTCACATCCACCAGTTCGTAATCGATGAGGTACGAGTTCTCCTGGTTCATGAACTCCGTGTTCCCGCTCCAGTTCGTGGCGATCACCGGCAGTTCCATCAGCATCGCCTCGTGGTGCGGCCGGCCCCAGCCCTCGCCGCGGCTCGGCGCAACCAGGCAGTCCGCGGCCTTGTACAACCGCGGCAGGTCCGCCAGCGGCACCTGGTCGGCGATGACCTCGATGCGCGGCCAGGCCTTGTCGCCCAGACCGAGCGTCGCCGCGTGGGCGCGAATCCGCTGCCAGATCGCCTCGCCCGGATCGCCGTCCGGCTTCCCGAACAGATACGTCCGCAGGTAGAGGCACACATCGTCCGCCGCCGAGAACTCGCGCAAATACGCCGCCAGCAGCACGTCCCAGCCCTTGCGCGAGGACCACTCGAAGACCGCCAGAAAATTATACGCCGCGCGATTGGGCAACGGCAGCGCCTCGTATCGCGCCGGGTTGAATTCCTCCGTGTCCGCCGCCGCCGGAACCACCCGGAGCTTCGCGCGCTCGACCCCGCTGCGCGCAAACGTCTCCACGTTGAACTGGCTCGGCACCCACACCTCGTCCATGCGGTTGCACGCCTGCACCCACGCCGGCGCGATGCGGTCGGTCTCGAACATCGAGCGCCCGATATGCCACTGGCCGTCCGGCAACCGCACGAATCCATGCGCGGGATTGTGCGAGATCACGATCCCCTTCTCCAACGTGGCAAAACGGTCGCGAGCGGCAAACAGCACCGCCCGTTCCGCCGGCGCCAACCCCTCGACGAACTTCGCCGAATACAGATTGGTGTGGTGGACCAGCCCGATGTTGCAGCGCTCCGCCAGCGGAATCAGGTAATTGATCGCCTCGCTCGCGTAACCGCTGGGATTGAAAACCGGACCGAGCCACCGCACTGGCAATCCCAGTTTCACGGACGATACCGGCACCTGGCTGGCGCCCAGCGCCCAGTCCCCGTCCCCATATTCCCGCGCCAACCGGACGACATCTTCCATTCCACCCGCGTCGTTCCCCAGCACCGCCAGCCGCCGGGCGTGGCCTAGAAACTGCCGTGCCAGGTCGGCTCTCCCAGCCGCATAGTTCAGCCGGGCGTTCGTCAGCAGATGATCCGTGCGCATGATCCGCGACCCCACCTGGGTGTAACGGGCATCGTCGTGCGTGACCGTGCTGTGGACATTGAATCGCACCCGCGCACCCGCCGCCCGCAGCCGTTCCGCAAAATCCACGTCCTCCCCCTGATAGAATCCCCGCGCATCATCCCAGTTCACCCGATCGATCAGCTCCGTCTTCAGCAGGCACAATCCCCCGGTCGGATACACGAACGCATCCTCCTCGGAATACTCAAGCAAGGTGTGCCCGCGCGGCCCGCCGCACGTCGCCCAGTCCCAGAACCGGGTACCGTCCGGGTTCAACAGCCGCACGCACAGCACATCGTAGTCTTCCCCAAACTCCACCAAGCCCCGGTAGTAGTCGTCGTGAAACACCATGTCGTCGTCCGACACCACGCAATGCTCGTAGCGCGCCCGGCGCACCAGAGCGTTCCGCATCTCCCCCAACCGCCCGCCGCGCGCCGCATCCGCCATCGGCACCACGGTCACGTCGCCCAACCCCGCCGGAACTTCCCCTGCGACGAGGATCTCGAACGCCGGAATCTTCAGCGCCCGGATGCTTTCGATCGTCCGCGCCAGCTTGGCCGGCTTCTTGCCGTTGGTGATGAGGCAGAAGGAATAGCCGGGCTGCCGGACCGGCCCCGGCATCCCCCGGGGCGTCGGAGCAAGCACACGTTCGGAAGCAGGTGCTGCCGGGCGCGATCCTCCAGCGGCGGCGACCGCGGCAGGCATCGGAACGCCATCACCCACCACCAGCGCGGCCCGGATTTGCGCGACAATGCCCTGCAATTCCGCGTTTTCGGGCGAGCCGGACAGTGCTGCCTCGTAGTGTTGCAATGCCAGCGGCAGCTCGTCCTGATCCAGCGCTTCCATGCCCGCTCGTATCTGCTCTTCCTGCCGGGCCGTCAATCCGGTTTCCCGTTCGCGCCGGCGTTCAAGCGCGATGAGATTCGCCTGCGCCAGCGTGTTCCCCGGGTCGAGGCAGAGCACCCGGTTGAGTTCCCGCCGCGCCGCATCGAGTTCACCCAGTTCGTAAAAGCATTTGGCCGACGTCAACAGCACCTCCGTGTCGTTCGGCGCCTGGGCCAGCAACTGCTGGCAGGCCCGCGAACCTTCGCTCCAATTTCCCCGCTGCACCAGCACCTGCACCAGCAGGCGCAACGCCGCCGGCGCATCCGGGCGAATCTTCAGCGCCGCCCGCGCATTCGCCTCGGCCTCCACCAACGGGTCCGGCCCGCCCGCGCCTGCCGTCGTTCCCGGCTGTTCGCCCCGGGCCACCGCCAACGAACGCCGGAAGAAGTCACGATGCCGTTCCGCCTGCGCCCGCCAGTCGAAGGCAGATTTCACCGCCGCGGCCGCCGCTGTCCCCAGCCGCACGCGCAACTCGGGATTGTCCCGCAGTTCCTCCACCGCGCGACGAAACGCCTCCGCCTGCCGCGCCACAATCAGCGCGCTTTCCCGGTTCCGCAGGTACTCGGGCACCGTGCCGTTGGCGGTCGTGATGATCGCGCGTCCCATCGCCGCGGCCTCGAGCAGCGAATTGTTGTTGCCCTCGAAATCCGAGGCGCACACATAGGCGTCGATCGAGTTGTAGAACTCCACCATTTCCGCCGCCGTCAGCAACCGGTCGCTGTAGCCGCAGAAAACCAACTCGACTCCCGGCAGTCGTCCCAGCGGCTCGATGATGTCCTCGAAGCCCTTGCGCGAACCCGAGCGGCGGTTGCCCGCCCAACCCAGCCGCAGGCGCCCGCGCCCCGACCGGTCCGCACGGGTTTGCGAGATGAAATGCCCGGTGTCCACACCATGGCTCAGCAGTTCCACCGCCGGCAGCTCCGGACGGAAGAGCGCCTGCAATTCGCGCGACACCGCATGCACCCGCTGGAACTTCGCCCGCAACGTCTTCACCACGTTGGCGAAACCCAGCGGCTGCCACGCACAGTGCGAGCGGATGCCCGTCACGTACTTGCGCGGATCGCGAATGCGCGCCGCCTCCACAAGATTGAACTCGAGCGGATAGATCAGATCGAAGTCCGCCTCATTGAACTCAATTCCGCGGAAGCCGACCGTGATGTCGAATTCATCACTCAACCGCGCCTGGAGCGTGCGCGCGTGCCGCTCGAAAATCCATTTCGGCACGTCGGCGATGATCAAAAGGCGCGGACGCCGCGACGCCGCCACGGATGCCGCCGGCGCAACCGGCGCCGGTACGACAGGCTTCGCTGTCAGTTCGGCCAACCGGTCGCGCACGAGCCTTTCGGTTTCCGTGTCGCCCAGTTCGCCAAGGCAATGGGCGAGCGCGGCGAGCGCGTCCGTATCGTCGGGCGTTTGCTGGAGAATTTGATAGCAAGCCGCGCCAGCCTCCTGCCAGCGGGCGGAATCGAGACAGAGGGACGCAAGCAAATGCAAGGCCTCGAGACCGGTCGGATTCTCGGCGAGGGCGGCGCGCACGAGCCTCTCGGCCTCGGCCAGCGCCTCGGCGGGCGCGATGCGGGCCGGTGTCTCCGGCGCAGGGCGGTCGGCGAGGGCGGGTGTGAGGGCGGCGGTTGCCGCAACCGCCGGGGACGCGACTTCCGCCAGCGGGGTCGGGGAGGCGATGATGTTGATGCTGCTGCCGGCCGGAATGGCGGCGAGAAGCTCGTCCTTCGTGGCAGACTGGAGGTTGTGTTCGAACACGAATCGGTAGCCGGCGGCGGCCAGGTCATCAAGCATGGCGGCCACGGAATCGCCCACCCGCTCGAGGGTGTAGTTGCACAGTTCCATCACAAGCAGCGGGCGGGATTCGCGGAGCGTGCGCGCCGCACCGCGGATGATTTTGTGTTCGAAGCCATCCACATCCAGCTTGATGAGGTCCACGCGCGGAATGCCCTGCTCGGCGAGAAAATCATCCAGGCGACGTACGGGCACCGGCTCGGGGATCACGTCGCGGTACTTTCCGTCCACAGGCCAACTGTGGTTGAAGTCGGCCTGCAGCGTGCCGTTCTCCGCACCGAGCGCGACGTGGTGCAGCGTCAAATTGGTGAGCGACGGGTTGAGGCTGGCGTTGCGCCGCAGTTTGTTGAACGCGTCGCTCATCGGCTCAAAGGCGAGCACGCGACCGGTGGGGCCGACGTGCTGCGCGAGATGGAGGGTGTGCGCGCCGATGTTCGCGCCAATGTCCAGCACGGTCATGCCGGGGCGCGCAAACTGCGCGAGGACAGCGGTGGTGGCCGGCTCGAAGCAACCCTGGTCGTGCAGGCTGCGGTCAATGAATTCGCGCAAATCCAGCTCGAAGTGGATGCCGCCGCGCGTTGCGCGGACGAGGGATCCGGGCGCAGTTGTGATCGGGCATTCCGGCTGCCCGACCGATACCGCAGGGGCGACCGGAGCGGCTGCGGTCGCGGCCGGCGGCGCTCCCGTGGATGCGGCGGCGAAGGTCGCGCCGTTGGTGAGGACGGCCATTTTGTTCAGCGGGGCGCGGAACGCGGCGGGGATGGCTGCGCCGGTTTGTTTCGCGAGGAGGTAGCTCCACAGCGCGAAGTGGCGTTTGGCATACTCGGGCCAGGTCCAGTTGGCGACGGCCTGCTGACGCAGGCGTTTGTCGCGCGCGATGCTCTCGAAGATGCGGAACAGCTCGGCGGGTTCGCTCCAGCCGTGGGTGATGCCGCCGGGCGCATCGAGGTGGAATCCTTGCGTCGTGACGATGGTTTGCACACCGGCGGCGAGCGCGTCCATGAAGCCCATCGAGCCTTCGTCGAGGCCGAGGTAGAGGTAGTAATCGAGGCTCGGCATGAGCTTGAGATACTCGGGCCGGTCGAAGGCTTTCCAGTGGTCCACGGTGAAGCCCGCGAGGCGCAGTTGCTTAACGTGTTCGTCCCAGCCCGCGCCCATGATGCGGAATTGAAACTCGTCGGGGGAAAGGCGTTGGGCGAGGTCGAGGAGGATGCCTTCGCGCTTGCAGCCGCTGGGCTGAACCTTGCTCGTGATGCCGACAACGGTGCGGCGGGCGCGCATCTCGCCGTCGTGGCCGGGGTTGACGAAGCAGAGCTTTTCGCGCGGCAGACCGGCGGCGGCGAGGGCATCCACGCTTTCGGCGGAACAGCAGATGCCCATCGCGGCGTTGACGAGCTGCTGGCGGAGGCGCTCGCGTTTCCAGTCGGTGTCAATGTGCGTGACCATGACGGTCTCGGTGGTGGTCTTCCGGCCGTCGTAGTCGTGGTAAATGATGTGGTGATTGATGTCGGCCTGCGGGTCGGGCTGCTTGGAGATGGTGGCGGCGACGCCGAGCGGGCGGAGGTGTTCCTGGAGCTTCAGGGCGAACTTGCCGAGAATCCAGCCGTGGACGTCTTCGTAGCAGACAATGTGAACTTTCATGGTGTTGGCGGTTAGCTGGCGCGGGCGATGACGGCGGCATTCCAGTCGTTGGCGGTGGGGGTCGCGTCGAGATTGGGGAAGGCGCAGAACTGCAGCGGGTGCAGACCGGCGTCGGTGAGGAGGCGGGTGATTTCGGCGGGAAAGAAGTAGCGCACGCGATGTTCCTCGCGCGACTCGTCGCCGCGCTGGCCGCCCCGCGAACGGCTGGTGACGATGTCGAGGGTGACGGTGTGCCGGGCTTCGTCGAGCGTGGGGGTGGAGGTGCGGGAAATGGTGTCGCCCGCGAACTCGGCGGTCTTGGTGCGGGTGAGCGGGCGCAGCGCGAGGACCCCCGGGCCATGCCAGTAGTCGCAGATGAAGAGGCCTCCGGGTTCGAGGTGGCGGCGGGCGTTCTGGAAAAGCGCCAGCACCTCGGCATCCGTGGTCTGGTAGCTCAAGACGGCGAACATGCAGGTGACGAGGTCGAAGCGCTGGCCGAGGTCGGTCTGGCAGGCATTGCCGACCTGGAAGCGCACCCGATGGGCGTGCCCGTTGAGGGTGGCGCGCTTGCGTTCGGCGCGCTCGATCATCGCGGCGGACTGGTCGAGGCCGGCGACGTGGAATCCGCGCCGGGCAAAGGGAATTGCGTGGCCGCCCGTGCCGCAGCCGAGGTCGAGGATGGTGGCGGGGCGGCGGTCGAGGTAGCGGTCGGCGGCGGATTGGACGAAGTCGCATTCGCCTTCGTAGTCCTTGTCCTGATAGAGCGCGTCGTAGGCGGAGGCGTAGTGCTGGAACATGGTTCAGGCGGGGAGGAGGTGAGTCGCGAAGGGGGCTGAAGCAACCAACTGGCCAGGGGCGGCTTTGGAGTGCGGCAAGTTCTTGCCGCTTTCGGAAGGCGACTTGTCGCCGTCGGAGTTCGTGGCGCGCTTCGGTTGAAGAGCGTCTTCGGGCGGGCGCGAGCCGTGGCAGCCAAGCAATGCCAAGGCTCCGTCGGACGGTGATGGCGACAAGTCGCCGGCGGAAAGCGGTGACAAGTCACCGCACTCCACAGCGCGGTGCGTCGGTGGATGGCTCAAGGCGTGCTCGGCCGCGGTTTCGGCGAGGACTTCCCGGAGGTGTTCGCAGACGCAGGCGAGCTGGCTGTCGGTGAGCGTGGGGCCGCTGGGGAGGTAGAAGGTCCGGTAGGCCGCTTCGTTGGCGACCGGGCAGGCGTCGCGGCGCGTGAGGCCGCGGGCGAGGAAGATGTCCTGCAAGTTGAAGGGGATGAACCCTTCGCGAGTTTCGATGCCGCGCGCGGCGAGGCGGCGGAGAATCTCGCCGCGTTGCGAGGCCAGCGGGCCGCGGAGACCGACGTGATACATCCAGAAGACATTGTGCGCGTAGGCGGCCTCACCGGGGAGCTGGAGGCAGTCGAGGTCGGCGAGGTGCTCGGCGTAGAAATGGGCGTGCTGGCGTTTGCGGCTGATGATGGTTGCGATCTTCTCCATCTGCGCGCAGCCAATGGCGGCCTGGAGATTGGTCATGCGGAAATTGAAGCCCACGGCGCGGTGCATGAACTTGTTCTGCTCGCCGAAGGCCAGGGACTTGAGGGAGCGCATCTCGGCGGCAAGCGCGGCATTGTTGGTCACGCACATGCCGCCCTCGCCGGTGGTGATGATCTTGTTCGCGTAGAAACTGAAGCAGCCGATGTCGCCAAGGGAGCCGGTGCGGCGACCGAGGTATTCCGCGCCGTGGGCCTCGGCGCAGTCCTCGATGACGCGAAGGTCGTGGGCGCGGGCGAACTCGAGGACGGGCCCCATGTTCACGGGATGGCCGAAAAGGTGGACGACCAGAATGGCCTTGGTGCGCGGCGTGAGGAGGCGGTCGAGCTGCGCGGGGTCGAGGTTGAAGGTGTCGGGCTCGATGTCCACGGGAATGGGCGTGGCACCCTGGTGGAGCACGGCGAAGAAGGTCGCCATGTTGGTGAGCGTGCTGGTGAGGACTTCGTCGCCGGGGCCGATGCCGAGGGCGGCGAGGGCGACTTGCAGGGCGGTCGTGCCATTGCTGACGGCGACGCCGTGCTGGCAACCGCAGAAGTCGGCGAACTCGCGCTCAAAGCGGGTGATGTGCTCGCCGAAGAAGCCGGAGATGGCTCCGGTGGCCATGGCCTCGCGGACGAACTCGTCCTCGCGCGCGTCCAGCCACGGCGCGGCGACGGGAATGCGTGGTTGCGACGCCGGGCGCGGGGCGGGCGGAGCGAGGAGATTTGTCATGAGGTGCTCGAAATCAACGGACATTCCAACCGGTAAGTATCCTTCTCGTAGTCCATGCCGGCGCGGGGGCCGTGGCAGAAGGCGAGGAGTTCAGAGTCTTCGAGGGCCTCAAAGGCGTGGCTTTCCAGCGGGAGGGAGGTGACGAGGTCACCGGCGGCGATGACGCATTCCTCGACCGGGCGGCCCTGGCTCTGGCCGACGTAGCGGAGCCTGCCGCGCAGCACGTAGGTGAACTGCGTGGTGAGTTTGTGGAAGTGGTTGCCGCGCACCGCGCCCTTCACGCAGGTGACGGTGGTGAGGGCGTTGACCGGTTCGCCGACATGAAGGTCGGTGATGACGCCGCGCTGGTCGGCGTGGGCCGGATCGCGATGGACAACGTTCATGCTCAGACGATTTTCAGGTTGGGGATGGGGATGATGAACTTGCCGCCGGCCTCGCGGTAGGCGTCGAGGTTGCGGATGATTTCCTTGGCGAAATTCCAAGCCAGCAGCAGCACATAGTCGGGCTTGCGCGTCATCAACTCAGAGTCGGGAACCACGGGGATGTGCGTGCCGGGCGTGTAGCGACCGATCTTGAGCGTGGATTTCTCGGTGGCGAAATCGAGCGTCTCCGTGCCGAGATGGCAGTAGTTGAGGAGGGTCATGCCCTTCGCGGGCGCGCTGACGGCGGCAATGGTTTTGCCCTGCTGCTTGAGGTTGCGGAGGAGGTTGAGCACGTCCTGCCGGTTCTGCGCGACGCGGGCGGCGAAGGCGTTGAGCGTATCGAGCGAGTGGACCCCGGTCTGCTTCTCGAGGTCGAGCAAGTGCTGCACCTCGGACGTCACGACCTGCTGGCCGCACCGTGCAACATACACGCGGAAGGAACCGCCGTGGATGTCGCGTTGCTCGACATCGAAGACCTCCATGCCGAATTTGCGGAAGAAGGGGATGAGCGGGCGCAACGAAAGATAGGAGAGGTGCTCGTGGTAAATGGTGTCGTATTCGAGGTGGCCGACGAGGTTCACAAAGTAGGGCGCCTCGAAGATGAACACGCCACGCTCGTCGAGCAGGTGGTCCACGGCGCGCATGAAGCCGGCCAGGTCATCCACATGGGCGAAGACGTTGGTGCCGGTGATGACGCTGGCGGGGCCCTTGGTTTTGCGGATGTCGGCGGCGACGGCCTGGCCGAAAAACTCATTGAGCGTCTCGACGCCATTGCGCTCGGCGATGCGGACGATGTTGCTGGCCGGGTCCACGCCGAGGATGCGGGTGCCGTTGTTGCGGAAGGCGGAGAGAAGGACGCCGACATTGCTGCCGATGTCCACGACGAGGTTGGCCGCGCCGAGACCGAAGCGCTGCACGACGGTCCTCGCGAACTCATTCCAGTGCGCCTGACCGCTGCGGGTGATGCTGGACTCGTAAGGATAGTCCTGGCGGTAAAGCACCTCGGGTGAAACTACCTGGCCGAGCTGCACGAAGCCGCAGCACTGGCAGAGGTTCACCGTAAGCGGGTAGTGCATCTCCGGCTCGGCGAGCTGCTCGCGGCGGAGGAAGCGGTCCGCGGGCGGCGTGAAGCCGAGATCAAGGAACTGACTAAGGTCGGTGCTGTTACAGGCGCGACAGGTTTTCATGACGGTTGTTGGTTAGTGATGCATCGCGCCGGTTCGCGAGCTGCTAGGCAAAAATTTCCGGCGGACGGTTCAATCCCCAAAAGAGCAGATGGTATGCCACGCCGGCGCGGCGGCGGGCGCGGCGGCCCGTGCGCTGGGAAGATGCGGGGCGATAAGGTGGAGCAGACGCTGCCACCATTTTTCCTCGGTGTAGTCGGCGAGGACGCGTTGCCAACCCGCGAGGGCGATGCGGCGGCGCTCGTCCTCATGCGCAAGGTAGTAGCGGGTCGCGTCCACGCACTCGTCCATCGTGTCGAAACCGACGACTTCCTCGCCGAGCTTGAAGATCTTTCCCAGGTTCGCGCGGCAGTCGCAAATCTGGAGCACGCCGAACGCAGGGAGCATCATCAGGCGCGTGTTCACGGGGCCGGTGGAGTTGTGGAGATTCCAGCCAATGCGGGCGCGGCGGTAGAGGCCGCGGAGTTCCGCGTCGGTGACAAAGCCGTCGGGCCAGCCTTTGCCGCGCAGGATGGCCTGGGGGAATTCGCGCTGGAGGCGTTCGAGGCGCCGGGCACGGTCGCTCAGGCCATAGACGCGTTCACAGCACATGACGAGGTCCACGTCGCGGGTGCCGGTGCGGATTCGCTCAGCGGTGAGCGTGCGATCGATGACATCCGCGGACACGGGCAGCGGGAGCCAGGCGGCGTGGCGGACGCCCCAACGCGCGTAGTCGCCGACGCAGGCGATGTTCGCCACGCAGCAGAAGTCGAAGGCGGCGGCAACCGGCTGCGACAGGATCGGGGAACTCTCGGGGTCGTCGGCGCAAAGGAAGACGTTGTAGGTGCCGAGCTGGCGGAGGAACTCGGGATGCAGCATCGAGCCGCCGGCGGCGATGAGGACATCAACGCCGCGCAATTGATCGGCGAGTTCGCCGTAGCGGCTCATCAGGTCGGCGCTGCCGGCGCGCCATTTCTGATCGAGCTTGGGAAAGGGCCACCAGCCGCCCACGCACGGGATGCCGTGGGCCTCGACGCGGTAGCCGAGCCCGCTGAGGCGGGCGGCGAGCCCGGCTTCCTCGGCGACGCGTCCGGCGGAGTAGGCGGGATAGACGAAGGCGTAGCGGAGCGCCCGCAGCGCAGGAGCTGGAGAGTAGTCGCCCGGAACAGGAGCGCAAATTTCGCTGCGGCTCGCAGGCGCGAAAAGCCCTCCCGCACCCTGGGCCGGAGCAGATTCCCCGAGGTGAACCTCTGATCCGATGTCGGCTGGACGCGCCATCCTCAGCGCGTCGCCGAGGTCTCGCTGCGTCTGGCCGGCCGACGGCGGAGCGGGGACGCCCCGCCCTGCCACGGATGCTTCAGGCTGGTGGGCGCGAGCGGGGATGGCCTGGGCGGCCTTCTGCACCTTGCGGCCCCACTCGGGCACCTGCCACACGCCCATCCAGGAGTCCTTGAGGTGGAGGATTTCCGGAACGATGCCGTGGGCCTGGAAGAAGAGTTCCACGCCGCGCATGACGGCGTCAATCCAGTCAAACTTGCGCCGCAGGCCGGGATGAAAATCGTGCCAGACGATGTAGCCGCCGGGGCGGACGCGGGGGGCGATGAGGAGGCTGTCCTTGAACACGGCTTCGGTGTCATGCGCAGCGTCCACGAAGACCATGGCGAAGTCGCGCAATTCGAGGGGCATCGTCCAGTTGCAGGTGTCGGCGTAAATCTGGTGGATGCCGGTCGTGCCCTGGGCGCGATAGAAGGCGCCGATTTGCTCGCGGGTGAGCAGGTGGGTGATGAGCTGGCCGCTGCTGGACTGATATTGCTCGGGAAGGATGTTGACCGTGTGGACCGTGCCGCGTCCGGCGAGATTGGTGGCGAGTTTGAAGGCACTGTGACCATGCGAGGTGCCGAGATCCAGACAGTCGCCGGTGAGATTGGCGGCGAGGGTGGTGAGGACTTCAGCATCGCGGCGGCGGCGGGCATGGAGGTCGCATTCGGTTTCCACGTCATCAATGTCCGTCTCGGTAATCACGCCGGTGTGGGGCAACCCGAAATGGCGCTGGAAATCGGCAAGCGTGGGGACGGTGACGATGCGGAGCGCGGGCGGGGCGGCGACGGAAGCGGAGGGCGGCATGGTGGTTTCGAGTTAAAGGATTGGGTCCCGAGAAGTAAGTCCGGGGATCCGGTGGGGCACAGACCGGGCGTTGCCCGCTCCCGCCGCTGCTCCCGGCCGGCGCAGCACACGGCGCGTCCCGTCGGAAAAGTGACTCAGGCTTGCAGGGTTCACCGCGACCCCTGCGAAGCAGACGGAATGCCAATCGCTTTGGCGCGGGTTTTCGGGGGGTGAAAGTGCAGATTCGCGGGGCAGACAGGATGATTTTAGCCGGTCAACGGGCAGGATTTGCCGGTGGGCGCCGCCGGACGCAGGGATGAGAAAGGAAGGCGCGGGGCGGTTGCGGCAACGCCATCGGCGCGCCGGTGGGCCAAAGGCGCCGCAACGGTCAAAGGGGGAATTCGCGCCACCGGGATCAACGGGCGGCAACCAGCAAGGCGGGCGCACCTGCCAGGACGCGCGCCACGGGCAGCGACGTCAGCAGCGGTTGGGGTCGCACCGCCCGGACGCGGGCGCCGGTGGCGCTTTCCCACGAACTCGCGCGGCTCGCCGGCGTTGCGCGTTGAAGCCAGGAGCGGTGGATTTCCTCGAAGATCGTCCGCAGGTTTTTCGTGATGCCCCAGCCCGGATAATGCGCCTTCAATTTCGCGAGGTTGGAGATGTAGCAGATGTGATCGCCCTGCCGGTTTGGTTCCACGTATTCGTGAATCATCGGCTTGCCCGAGATTTCCGCGATCAGGTCGAACGCTTCGCGGATCGAGATCGAGTTCTCCCGTCCGCCGCCCAGATTATAGACCTCACCCCGGCGCGGCGCCGCGACGAAACGCCGGATGAACTGCACGACATCGCAGGAGTGGATGGTGTCGCGCACCTGCTTCCCCTGATAGCCGAAGACGCGGTAGGTGCGGCCTTCGAGGTTGCACTTGATCAGGTAGCTGAGGAATCCGTGCATCTCGACGCCGCTGTGGCTGGGCCCGGTAAGACAACCCGCGCGCAGGCAACAGGTGGGCAGTCCGAAATAACGGCCATATTCCTGCACCATGACGTCGGCCGCCACCTTCGAGGCGCCGAAGAGCGAGTGCGTGGACTGGTCAATGCGGAAGGTCTCCGGGATGCCGTCCGCATAGGTGGGATCCGCGTAGTCCCAGCGCGTGGCGCGCTCGACAAGCGGAATCTCGTTGGGCGCGTCGCCATAGACCTTGTTCGTACTCAGGTGAACAAACGGGGCCTCGGGACACGCCAGCCGCGCGGCTTCGAGCAGGTTCAGGGTGCCCACGGCGTTCACGTCAAAATCATCAAACGGCCGGCCCGCAGCCAGATCGTGGCTCGGTTGGGCGGCCGCGTGAACGATGGCGTCCGGGCGCAGGATTCGCAGCAGCGCCAGCACGGCGGCGCGGTCGCGGATGTCCACCTCATGGTGGTGAAATTTCGGCCACGTCATGCGCAACCGTTCGAGGTTCCAGCGGGTGTCGCCCGGCGGACCAAAGAAGTCGGCGCGCAGATTGTTGTCCACGCCGTGAACCTCCCAGCCGTCGGCCGCAAACCCGGCGACCACTTCCGAGCCGATGAGTCCGGAGGAACCGGTGATGAGCAGTTTTTTCATGGGAAATTATTGCTTAAGAGACGCGAGGCCATCGGCCTTCTTGGGGGGACCGGGAATTTCACGCGGACACGCGACACCATGGTCGCGGATTGGCCAGCGTCAGCACGGTCGCGAGGTCAAACCACGTCCGCGGACGGGTGCTGAACTCATCGGCGACGGCTGCCGGCGACAGGGTGATCACCGTGGGAACCGTCAGCCCGTCGGTCCAGATCTCCGCCGTCTCGCGGGCACGCCACACCCGGAAGAGGTGGACGCGGCTGCCCGCCGGGGCGGCCCTTGTCGGTAAGTCACCCAACGCCTGCCAGCAGTCGGATTCGTGGCCGGTTTGTTCCAGCAGCGCGCGCCGGGCGGCGGCAAAAGGGGTTTCTCCGCGGTCAATCAGGGTGACGGGCAGGAGCGCGCAACGCTGGCTGGCGGCGGCGAAAGGGGGCCGCAGCGCAAGCACGAGTCCGGCGGCAGTTTCCGCGTACACCACGGCATACTCGGGCGACCAGCGTGCCGAAGGCCGGCCGGCATGACCGGCAAAACCACAGGCCTCGTCCAGGCTGCACTCTGCCGGTTCAGCCACGAACCGGTGGCGGGACGTGCTCCGTCCGCTCGGCGCGGGCGGCGCGTAGATGGAAGCGCAGGAATGAGCCATGAGAATAATGCGGCGGGCAATGACGAAAGGTGAACCGCGACAGCGACCGACGGATCCGCTCCGGCGCGCCGTTCAGCGAATGACGCCGACGTGGCCTTGTAAAAAATTTCGCACCGGCCCCACCGACCGGGTCGCGAGGGGGGACGGCAGCCGTTCCACGGGAAAGAAACCCACACCGCTCTCCCGCGAACCCGATGACGAGAACGGTTGGTGCAGCAGATGCGCCTCCAGGAGAATGGTCACCTCCTGCACCGGGTCATCCGTGTCGGGATCCCGCACCATGCGCTCCTCGGGGTCGGAGTAGATCCCCAGCAGATAGGTGACGCGGATCTTGATCCCCGTTCGCTCGGCGAAAATCCGGCCGGCCGCCTGTTCCACGCTCTCGCCCGCCTCCAACCGGCCTCCCGGCACTTGCCAGGGCGCCGTCGGTCCCGTCCGTTGGAGCACAATCCGCCCCTGATCGTCCCGGGCGATTACCATCACCGCGACCCGCACCTGGGCGGCGCCGGGCACGCCAAACGCGATGGGAGAGCTGGGGAGCGTGAAGTTCATAGGCCCGAAGGGGGACACAGCCGGTCACCCCTGCCCGACGGCGACCGCGCGGGGCGGGCGACGGCGGAACCGGGGTGACGGCCGCGGAAATTATTGCAGCAGCCGGAGCACGTTCTGCGGCAACTGGTTGGCCTGCGCCAGCATCGCCGTGCCGGACTGGACCAGAATGTTGTAGCGGGCAAACTGGGTGGATTCCTCCGCCACATCGACATCGCGAATCCGCGAACTCGCCGCGTCCAGGTTTTCCTTGCTGATGGCCAGCTGATCGTTGGTGAAGTTCAAACGCGACTGGTGGGCACCGATCGTGGCGCGATCCGTCGCCAGTTGCGTGATGGCCGTCTTCACATTCGTCAGCGCCGCCGCCGCCGCCGTGGTCGTCGAGACCGTCGCCGCGGTCGCGGCCGTGTAACTGGCCGTCCCGAGGTTGATCCCCACCATGCTGAACGTCGATCCGTCCGAATCGATCGTCACCGGCAGGCTCGACGACGAGAAGAGGCTCACCCCGTTGAAATCCTTGCTGGCCGAGGTGGTCACGAACGCCGCCAGTTGCGTGAACTCACCATTGTAAAGCGCCCGGTCGGCGTCGCTCTTGGTCACGTCCTGCGACATGATCGACAGCTCGCTCATCCGGTCCAGCGCCTTGCCGATCTTGGTCAGGTAGCCGTCCTGCGTCTGGGTGAACGAAATTGCGTTGCCGACGTTCGATCGCGCCGCATTGGTGCGCGCGACCTGCGCATCCAGACGCAGCGAAACCGCCACCCCCGCGGCATCATCCGAGGGCCGGACAATCTTCGATCCCGAACTGAGCCGGGCCAGGGAGCGCGACAGCATGGCACTGCTGGCGACGAGGTTGTTGGCCGCACTCTGGGCCGACGTGTTGGTATTGATCACCATAGGGATTCCTTTCCTTAACTGCTGTTTTCCGGGGTTTACTGGTTTACTGGTTCACTGCGTTTTCAGGCAGGGTTGCCGGCCAAAGAAGCTTCAGCCGGGATGGGGGTTGGGGTTGGGGGTTTGTTGGACTTTGCCGCTTCAATCCGCGGCAAGGCGGCGGGACCGCGCGTCAACGCCTCGCGGTTGTTCCGTTGAATTTCGTCATACACCTCCTGGCGGTGTACCGGCACGCTCGCCGGTGCCTGGATGCCCAGTTTCACGACGTCGCCATCGACCCGGACCACCTTCACGATGATGCGGCCGTCGATCACGATGCTTTCGTTGGATTTGCGGGATAATACCAGCATGGCTCGTAGAGGGTGAAAGGGCTTATTCGGAGACAGGGAGGGGATATTGCAGCGGGAACCGTGACGCATTGACCGGTACAATCTGCCGACCGACCAGCGTGTGCCGGTTGATCACGACCGGCCCGCGCAAATTCACCGTGCTCCCGCCGTCCGGGCGCAACGTCACAATGCAGAGCAGCAACGCATCCGCCGGCGTCTCCAATCCGAGAAATCGTTCGTCCTCCGGGCTGATGTCCGGCTGATATCCGGGCATCACCACAAACGGCGATACCACCGGAAACGCCAGATCCGGGTCGTCCATGAAGCGCAGCCAAAAGAACGGATGATAGTCGGCATGCGACACCAGCTCGTAATCCTTGGTACGCTCAAACCCCAGCAAGCCCAGCGGCAGCTTGATGCGCAAGTTTTCCTCCATGATCGCTACGGGCTCCGGTTCGAGTAGATCAGCTGTTTTCATATTAATCAGTTGGCTGTCACCCGTTGAGCAACGCCCGTGCCAACCCATCAAAGCCCATTCCCAACCCCATCACGGGCAAAAATGACCCCTCCCCACCCCCGCGAATCCCCGAAAATGGCAAAAAATGCCCCTTCCCACCCAAAATCGACCGTCTTTAACTCTCAAGCCCCATCCTCATGTCGCCGATGCCCTACCATGGAAGAGTGTCCGATTCTCCCATCCGACCGCCACCGAAGCCCGCAGGCCTCCTGAAGGCCATCTTATGTCTGTGCCAGCCCCCACTCGCCCGACGTTCCGGCCACCCACCCCGGACGGGCGCTCCGCACCGCCCGCCTCCCTTCCACTCGCCGCCCTTTTCCAAGCCCAATGACCTGCGCCCCCCCGGAAATCTGCAAGCGGATCGTCGGCGTCGGCCAGTTTGCCGCCTCCGCCGAACCCGGGACGCTGCTGACCGCCATCTCCCTCGGCTCCTGCCTGGGCGTCGCCGTTTACGACCCCCTCATTCGCGCCGGCGGACTTCTCCACCTGATGTTGCCCGACTCCAGCCTTGCCCCCGCCCGTGCCGCCGCCAGCCCCGGCACCTTCGTTGACACCGGCATACCCGCCCTTTTTCACGCCCTCTACGCCCTCGGTGCCGAGAAATACCGCACCCACATCTACGTCGTCGGCGGCGCCCAGATCATCGATGACGCCGGCGTCTTCAACATCGGCCGCCGCAACTACGACGCCCTCACCACCCTCCTCCACAAACACAACCTCCGCATCCGCGGCGAACACGTCGGCGGCAACCTCAGCCGCTCCTGCGCGCTCGACATCGCCACCGGCCAGGTGCGCGTCCGCGCCGCGGGCGACCCCGGAGAAATCACCCTATGAACGACCTGGACTCCTACATCAACCGCGTCAAGCGCCTGCCCCCTGCGCCCAAGGTCCTGCCCCAATTGCTCGCCCTGCTCCGCGAGCCCAACGTGCCCAGCCAGCAAGTCGTCAACCTCATCACCTACGACCCCTCCCTCACCGCCAACATCATCCAGCTCAGCAACAGCGCCTTCTTCGGCCTCAGTTCCCCCGTCAGCAACCTCAACG
>CAZUUP010000004.1:21324-30993 GCA_964623105.1 uncultured Akkermansia sp. | reverse complement strand
GTTCCCGCGGATCGGCCAGGTCCAGCACCAGTGTCTCCGGGGGCAGCAAGGCCCGCAGCAAGGTGGACTTGCCCGTCTGCCGCGCCCCAAAGATGAGGTGGACATACGGCCGCGCCAGCTTCGCCTCCAACGTCCCGGAATACCAACGGTCAAACATACACGATTTATATATAGACGCCGAATCTAAAGTCAACTTGTTCAATGTTGGGACCCGAGAGGCTTCTGCGCCATCGGCTCCAGCGTCATCGCCCGGCACAGCCGGAGAGGCGGACGGGCTTTCCCAGCGATCCGCAGCCTCGGGATGGCTGCCGGCTCGGTGCTCATTTGAAAAAAGGGGCAAAGGAATGGAACGGAGTTCGATCTTGGTAGCGGATGGCGTTGCGGCCTCCTCGTGGCCTCCACGACTCCACGAATGCCGGGTGGCAACGGACTTCTTCCCGGAGCGCGAAGCCAAACCCTGCCTTGGAAACTCTCCTACAGACGCCTGCGAGCCACACCGATAATGACAAACTCAAAACCTGATCCCTTCGCACACAAACGGATTGTCCGGCCGGAGTGTCTCTACCTCGACCCCGTAGGCGTCGCGGAAGGCACGGGCGGAGATACTGCGTTGGGACCATTTGATTTCAAACGCCCGCAGACGATTTCCCTGTTTCACGACCAGATCGACTTCGGACTGCGCACGGGTGCGCCAGAAGTAGAGTTCCGCGGCCGAGCCGTGCAGGGCGTTGTGTTTGGCAACCTCGGCGATGACCCAGTTTTCCCAGAGCGCACCGATGTCAGGCCGGGAGGGATCGGACGAGAAGACGTTGAGGAGGGCGTTGCGGATGCCGGTGTCCCAGAAGAATACTTTCTGGCTCTTGGCGATTTCCTTGCGGGGATTGGTGCTGAAGGACGGCAGGCGGAAGATGACAAAGGTTTGTTCGAGCAGGTCCAGATAGCGGTCCACAGTCGCCCGCGCCATCTGGAGCTGGGTGGCCAGTTCGTTCACGGAGACTTCCGAGCCGGCCTGATGCGCGAGCAAGAGCAGCAGGCGCTTGATGAGGTCGGGGGTCTTGACCAGGCCGGTCTGGAGAATGTCTTTCCAGAGGTAGTCGGAACTCAGTTCGCGCAGCAAGGGTTCCGGGTGCTCGCTGGTGACAATCTCGGGATAGCTGCCGAAATTCAGGCGCTGCAGCAGGCAAGCCCGGAGTTGCGGCGCGAAGTGCTGACATAGGTGGGCGGACGAAGCATCCGCATTGGCCCAAGTCTGGGTGCCCAAGGTTTCGGAGAAGAGCAGCGGGGGGAGGACAAGCTTGCGGTTGCGGCCGGTCAGGCTCTCGGCGGCTTGATCGAGCAAGTCCAGCGAGGAAGAACCCAGCAGGAGGAACTTGGCGGGCACGCGTGCGTCGTGCCAGCCCTTGATGAGACGGGAGGTTTCGGGCAGGCGCTGCGCCTCGTCAATCACCAGCACGGCCGGACTGCCCAATGAGCGCAGGCCCGCTTGGGGAGTCAGCGCGGCGGCGGCGAGGAAGCGCGCTTTGTCCACCTCGACATCGAAGTTAAGGAACACGGCATTCTGTCCGGCCACGACGTGCTCGACCAAGGTGGTTTTGCCGACCTGCCGGGCACCCAGCAGGACACCGACTTTGCCCCCGGCGAGAATGGCTTTCAGCAGCGGCTCGGCTTGTCTGCGAAGATACATGAGTAGCAATATGACCGGTCATTTTGCAAACTACAAGTTGCAGAATCGACGGTTGTGGCTTGGGGAAGGGGTTCGAAAACTGCGGATGAACCCGGCTTCCGAGGTCGTGGGAGCACGCCTGCCGTCGGGTGTGGTTGGGTGCGCCCTTGCCTCCGGTTCCGGCCCGGGCGCACCCACCAAGAACATTGGTTCGATCTCGTCCCATGCGGGTTTTCCGCGAGGGCGCGCAAAACGGCACCCGGGGCGGGTGCGGTCCCCTAACTTCCAGATTCGCGCTGAGGTCCGCTCAGAGTCCTTTGACTTCCCACCCCTTGCGATAGGTGCGGCGCACGTATTGGTTGGCGTCGGGGTGGTTGGGGAATTTGAGGGTGGCAGCGTCCCACTCGAGAGTAGTCTTGGGGTAACGGCTGGCGATGCCGCCGAGGAGGATGGTTTCGGTGAGCGGACCCGAATAGCCGAAGTGCGCCGAGGTCTGGCCTTCGCCGCGGCAGGCGGAGACGAACTGTCCCCAGTGATTGGCACCATCGACCTTGGGCATCTGGTAGTCTTTGAATTGTTCGACGGGGAAGAGTTGCGGGCGGGAGACGTGGGGCAGGACCATGATGCCTTTGGTGCCGATGAAGATGGAGCCCTGGCCGGGAATTTTCTTGGGGTCACCGACTTGGGCGAGGATGTCGGTCGGCGGGCGTTTGTCGCCGTCGTACCAGACGACTTTCACAGTCTTGCCGTCGGTGTATTGGGTGCCGGGGAAGACGTAGTGGACGACGGCGCCGAGGCCCCAGTTGGTGGCCGTGGGAACGGAGCCTTCGGAGCGGATGCTGATGGGCGCGGTGACGCCGAGGGCTTTGAAGACGGGGTCGTAGATGTGGCAGCCCATGTCGCCAAAGGTGCCGGTGCCGAAGTCGAGGCGTTTGCGCCAGTTGCCGGGATGGTAGTAACCGCCGCCGATGAAGGGGCGGTCGGCGGCGACGCCCAGCCAGAGATCCCAGTTGAAATTGGCGGGGACGGGATCAACGCGGTCGGGGCGGGGCGTCGGATCGCCCCAGGTTTTGTTGGACCACGTGTGGACTTCCTTGACCTTGCCGATGACGCCGTCCTGGATCACCCGCACGCCGAGGCGGTATTCGGCGCTGGAGTGGACCTGGATGCCCATCTGGGTGACGAGCTTGTTTTCACGGGCGACTTCGTTGAGGCGGCGGGATTCGTAAACGTCGTGGGTGAGGGGCTTCTGGCCGTACACGTGCTTGCCCAACTGGAGGCACGCCATGCCCATGGGGGCGTGCATGTGATCGGGCGTGGAAACGTTGACCGAGTGGAGATCTTTTTCCTTGTCGAGGAGTTCGCGCCAGTCCTGGTAAATTTTGGTGTCGGGGTATTTCTTTTTCAGGCCCTCGGCTTTGGAGAGATCCACGTCGGCGACAGCGACGAGCTTCACGTTGGGCTGGCCGGCGATGGCACCGAGGTCGGCGCCGGCCTGGCCTGACGCGCCAAAGCTGGCGTGGAGCAACGCGCCGCTGGGCGGGGCGGAGATCAGGTGGCGGGTGAAGAAGGGGGCGGTGATGCCGGCGACGCCGAGTTGTTGGAGAAAGGAGCGGCGGCTGGAACGCAGGGTGGATTTCATGGAGCTGAGGTTATCGGGGGCGAACCCGTACGCAAGCGGGGAAATTGGGGCGAGGCGCCAAGGTCGGAGGAATTGGGAAGGGAAGACCGCCGTACCGCCATGTCACCCCCGACCCTAGTCACTCGACCGGAATTCCGAGGGTGCTTTGGAGACGTTCGAGGAAGGGAAGCTGGCGGTCTTTGAGTTTGCGGCGCGCCTCGGCCACGGAAAAAAAGCCCGCGCGATCGATCTCAGGGAAGCGCACATACTTTCCGGAGCCAAGGGGAAACTCGAGTTCGAAGGTATTGCTGCGGATGGGCTGGGATTCATCCCAATCACCCGCGAATGCCCAGGCGTGGACGGTTTTTCCGCCCTTCTGGCGGATGGAACCGAGCGGAAGGAACGGGCCGCTGGCAGCGAGGCCGGTTTCTTCCTGGAACTCGCGGATGGCGGTGGCGAGCAATTCCTCGCCCGGCTCGAATTCGCCCTTGGGAATTGTCCAGTGCCCTTCGTCGCGATGGGCAAAAAACGGGCCGCCAGGATGCGCGAGAAAAACTTCCAGCCGCCCCGCCCGGAGGCGGAACATGAGCAAACCGGCGCTGACGCGGGTGGATATGCGTTTCATGGGCGGGGAACGGCGCGCTCGCGGAGGATTTCGAGATAGGACGCGGCAATCGGATTGGCGCGGCGCTGGAGCGAGGCCTCGAAAAGCTCCTTGGCCCGGGCGTCGTTGCCGAGCTGGAGTTGATGCCAGCCGCGAAACGCCAGCGTGTAATAGCCCTCGGGATCCAGGCGGGCGGCTGTCTCAAACGCCCGGACAGCTTCATCGGACCGCCCCAGCCAGTCCAGGCACATACCCTGGCCAATGACCGAATAAACATGGTGGGGATTGGCCTTGAGACTGCGGTCGAACCACGTGAGCGCCGCAGCTACCGCGGCGTCATCGCGCGTTTCCCAGCCGGTTCGCCGGGCAATTTCGCCGAGCTTGTAGGCGGTGTCGAAATTGTTCGGCTCGATGGCGTGAGCTTGTTCCAGCAAGGCGATGCTCTGGTCGCCCGGGCCGGGTTTGTGGGCGCGGCCGAGCAGGGCATTTTCGCGCCAACGCTGCAAACCGGTGAAGCCCAGACCAGCGATCACAGCCAGCAACACCGCGCTGCACACGAGACGGGCGAGCAGGCCGCCCCGCCACCACCGCGACTGCTCGCCATACCGCGCCATGCCCGCGATGAACGCGGCCAGCGTCGCCGCCACCAGCGCGTTGGCGGGAATGTGAAAATTGAAATCAGTCACCGCGTGCATCAGCAAGGTGGCCAGGCCGACCACACTGCCAAGCAGCAGCGCGGACCGCGTGCCGTGCTGTGCCCCGGCGTCGCCGCGACCGCGTTGCACAAACCGCCACGCGTGCGCTGCGCCCGCGAACAGGAGGAGCCAGAAGACCAGCGCCAGGGCCGCTCCCACCACGCCCCAGTCGGCCAGGGTGTTCAAGTAGTCGTTATGCGCCCGGTCCGGCTGCCACGGGATGAACGCAGGGCGGTATTCGGTGAACCGGTGATCAAAATGCGCGGGACCAACTCCCCACCAAAAGTGGTCCCGCCACATTTGCACCGTCGGTTTCCAGAGCTGGAAACGCACATCGTCGATCCTCCCCCCGGACACCATTTGCTCGAAGCGCCGCTGCGAGTACTGGGTGTTGGCGACCAGAAACACCGCGACACCGGCAACGAGCCCAAAGAAACTCACCGCCGCAATCCGGTAGCCGCGCCGCCGCGCCAGCACGACGAAGAACAGCAGCACCCCCAGCACCATCGCAATCCATCCCCCGCGCGATACGGTGAAGCCGATGCCCGCCACGATGACCAGCGCGCCGTAGCCCGTGACCACGCGGACGGCATGACCCAGACGGGACATCAGCGTGAAAGCCAGCGCCAGCGGCAGAATCAACTCGAGGAATCCGGCCAGATGGTTGGGATTGATGAAAGTGCCACTGCCCCGTTTGAGATATTGCTCCGGACGGACGAAATGCCAGACCGTGCGCCCGCCCTGCAAAAACTGGTACCCAGCGTAAAACGACAGTCCCACCCCGACCAGAATCAACGCCAGAACGATCCCTTGGGGGCCTTCGGCCCGGTGCAAATTGTTCACCACCACCAGGAACAACGCCGCATAGACGACAATCCGGATCAACTCCTCCCGCGCAACGAATTCAATGTCCGCCTGCCAATACCGCACCAGCGCCAGCGCAACAAATGCCGCCACCGCCCAGGCCACCGGCGGCCACAACAAGGCGAATTCCTTCGCCACCCACAGCCGCACCGCCCACAAACCGAGCGCCACCACCGTCAGCGCCTGCACCCACACAAACTCCGTCGAACGCACTGCGCCCAGCGCGAGGGGCGCATAAATCAGCATCGCGAACACCGCGGCGAGTATTCCCCGCTCCAGCCAGGCATCAAGCCGCTCGCGATTCATCCGCGAAACCCTGCGGGGACGGGGAAGCCGGTGGCAAGCGGGAAATAGCCCACCAAACCCCGCATCAGGAACGGCGAAATGCAGTTCTGCCCCACAAACACAGCGTAACGGCACACTTCACCACTACCGACAGGCGGAATCGCGCAGCGAGACCCAATCAATCCTTGCCAACAAAGGTCAAAATCGTATTTGCAATTCCTTGCGCGACGATTTGGGCACCTCGTTCTGTCGCACAACCCGGCCCCGCGGCCGCCCGGCTACAGCGCTGCGAGCACTTCCGCCGCGTGCTCCTCCGGCTTCACAGTCGTCCAGATCTGCTTGATCACACCGTCCGGCCCGATCAGGAACGTCACCCGATGGATGCCGAGATACTTCCGTCCCATGAAGGACTTTTCACCCCACACGCCATAGGCTTCCACCACCCGCCGGTCCTCATCCGCCAGCAACGGAAAGGGCAACTGGAACTTTCCGGCAAACTTGTCATGCGCTTTGACCGAATCAGCGCTCACGCCCAGCACGACCGCGCCCCGTTTCCGAAACTGCGCATGCGCGTCGCGAAACGCGCACGCCTCCTTGGTGCAACCGGGGGTGTCGTCCTTGGGATAAAAATACAGGACCACCGATTGGCCCGCGAAATCCGCGAGCGACACGCGGCCACCGCCGCTGGTTGCCACCGAGAACGCTGGCGCACGATCCCCGACTTTGAGGGATAAAACAGGGTTTTTGGGCATGGAAATATTTGGTTTTGCCGACCGCCGGGCCAATTCAACCGTCCCGGCTCCCTCGAATCGTAACCGCGTTCGCGGCTCCGGCAACCCCCGCCCACCCCCACTCGCCGGCACCAGTCCGCCACCGGCCACCGGAGCGCCAACGACTCCTCAAGCTTCCCTGCTTGCGCCCGGCAACAAAACCAGCATTATGCCCGACACAAAATGAAAAGTCCGAATTCCGGTTCCAAAAAGCGCCAGTTCAAAACGCAACTCGCCGTGGCCGGCCTTCCGGTGGCATTGCTAATTGCCCGGAGCCTGACGGGTAATTCCCCGACCGCGGCTTGGAGCCAGAACAGCGATCTGGACCTGCCCACCGGACGCGTTCAACCCACCTCCACCCAACCCGCCGACCCCCTCTCCTCCACCTTGCCGCCCGCACCCGCACTGGACCCCGCCCCGCTGGACAGCCAGGTGCCCGCCAGCCTGCCCCCGCTCGATAGCGTCGCGCCCCCCGTGCAACCGGAATTCAACAACCCTTCCCCGCTAACGCTGCCCCCGTTGAATGAGGCCCAAGGCGGCCCAACGCCCCCTTCCGACCTCGATCAGCCCTCCGGTTCCGCAACCACCCAACCCAAGCCGCCCGGAGGCCTGCTCCCCGCCGGAAACACCGCCACTGCTGATCTCGTGCCCTCCGATCTCAACGACGGCGTCGGCACCTTCAGCCCGCTGTGGGAGGGTGCCGGATTCGGCCGCTCCGTCTTCACCCCGGCCTACCTCCCCTCGTACACCTACGCCTCGCCCACGCCCACGAAGTACAACCCCTACCGGCTCAACTGGGGGCCCGTCAAAGGCCGCCTCTACGGCGCCGTGATGTTCGAATACAACGACAACATCAACCTCGGTGACAAAGGCAACCGCCAGGGCGACTTCGCGATCACCCCCACCGCCGGCGTCGGCTTCAACTGGCGTGTCTCCGAGAGCCGGAACCTCGAGCTGAACCTCGGCCTCGGCTACCGCTGGTATCTCAAAAACTCCGACCTCAATACCGTCGTCATCACCCCGTCCACCCGCGCGCAATACAACTTCCGCATCGGCCGGGTCGCGATGAACATCCACGACTCCTTCACCACCGCCGTCGATCCCACCACCCAGGGTCAGATCGGTGCCGTCACCGCCGGCCCCAACAGCCTCCTCAACTACCGCCGCATCATCAACACCCTCGGCATCGGCGGCACTTGGAAGCCCACCGCGAACGTGGACGTCACCGGTGGCTACGACTACACCATTGACCGCACTCTGACCGACCAGTTCCGGTCGCTCGATCACGACCAGCACACCTTCTCCGGCGGCATCATTCGCGCCGTCCCCGGCTCCCGCCTGCGGCTCGGGCTTGCCGCCAGCTACACCATCGTCGATTACAACCGCCGCCTCCAGAACGACGGCACCATCTGGAGCATCGGCCCCAACGCGACCTACCGCCTCAGCGACACCGTCACCCTCAACGGCTCCGTCGGCTACACCTCCACCTCTTTCGACCGTCCCACCGCCACCAGCATCCAGGACACCGGCAACTTCCGCTCCGTCACCTATCAGGCGGGCGTCAACCATCGGCTCGGTCAAAACTGGAATCACCAGTTGACCCTTACCCGCGGCGCCAGCCTCGGCATCGGCAACAACTTCGCCGACCACACCGCCCTTCAATACGGCATTTACGGCCTGCTCGGCAGGAATCTCCGCGCGCAGGGCATCCTGACCTGGGAAGACTTCAAAGTTTCCGGTTTAGGCGGCGAATCAGCCAACCGATACCTTCTGTATGTGGGCCTGCGCTACCAGCTCAACCAGTCGTGGAGTTCCGGACTGGGCTATTCGTACGCCCTCAAGGAATCCAACCGCCTCAATCTCGACTACTATCAGAACCGGGTCATCCTCGACATAACATACCAGTTCTAAGCTGCATGAAAAATCTCCTCGGTCTGTTGTTTGCCGGGATGCTGCTCGGCGCCACAGTGCCGGCGGGGTTCTGCCAGAACAACGTCTCCGCCCCGTCCACCGACCAGAGCCGCTACCGGCTCATGCCCAACGACCGCCTCGCCTTCCGCATCGAGGAAGACCCCGTCAAATCCTCCGACCCCACTGCCGTCACCGTCACCCCCCTCGGCGAAATCCATTTTCAGGTCACCCGCGGCTCGGACCTTTCCATCGTCATTTACGCCCGCGGCAAAACCATCAACGAAGTCCGCTCCGAGCTGAAGTCCCGCCTCGACGCCGACTACTACCAGAACGCCACCGTCTTCCTCAACGTCCTCAACCACAGCCAGCAACTCGGCAAAGTCCTCTTCGTCGGTCCCGCCATCAAAGGCACCGTCCCCCTCCGCCCCGGCGAAACCAAAACCCTCACCGAAGCCATCATCCAGCTCGGCTACAACGAATTCGTAAACCTCAAGAAAGTCATTGTCGAACGCCTTGACCCCGTCACCAAACAACTCAGCACCATCACCGTCGATGTCGATGGCGTCATCCGCCTTCGCGACCGCTCGAAGGACCTCATCCTGCAGGACGGCGACCGGGTGAAGACCACCGACAAGTTCATCAGCTTCTAAGCCCATGGCCTCCTCCACCGCCACCTTGGACCTCCCACCCCCCGGCCAGGGCACCTCCCTGGTCGATCGCATCAACGTCTCCATCCACGTCCGCCGCTATTTCAAAATCATCACCCGCCGCTGGTGGATCCCCTTCCTCCTCCTCGCCATCGGCACCGGCGTCGCCGCCTACATCGCGATCAACAGCCCCAACCTCTACCGCGCCTACTCCACCCTCGGCTTCGCCAGCCGCGTCGAGACCGACGTCGGCGGCAAAGCCCGCGTTGTCGAGATGGCCGACGGTTTCATCGACCAGCAAGTCAGCATGATGAAGGGCCACCGCGTCCGCCAGAAGACCCAGGAATACATGCGCGCCATCGACGCCGTCCGCGCCACCCGCCCCGAAATCCAGCCCACCGTCACCAAGGGCAACGGCTCGCTGTTCATGCTCACCATCGACTGCTCCGACATCGACTACGCCCGCCTCTACGTCAGCAACTGGGCCCGCGCCTTCGTCACCTACAAACACGAGATCAACAACGAACTCATCGAGAAAAAATTCGGCCAGACCCGCCAGGAAGTCCGCCGCTACGAGCAAAACCTCGAAAAAGCCCGCGAAAACACCAA
>CAZUUP010000004.1:0-21224 GCA_964623105.1 uncultured Akkermansia sp. | reverse complement strand
TTCCTCGTCAACCTCCAGACCGAAATCCAGCGGCTCCGCCAGGACCTCCAGTTCCAGTTCGACAACATCGAGGAACGTCGCCGCGCCGAAATCGAGAAACTCAAAAAGGACGAGGTCGGCCTCAAGCCGCGCGTGGACGAGATGCGCCGCGAAGTCTTCGACAAAAGCACCGTCCTCAACGAATTCGAGAAGCTGAAAAAAGAGGAGACCTACCTCGAACAGGAACTCGACCGCCAGAAACGCGCCCTCTACGCCCTCGAAAACACCTCCACCAACGAGGAAACCATCATCGCCCTCGAGGAAGGCATCGGCATCGAGAAACCCATCGGACCCAACCGCCCGAAAATCATCGCCATCGGCCTCCTCCTTGGCCTCTTCGCCGGCATTGGCATCGTTTACCTTCTCTACCGTCTCGACGACCGGCTTGACCTCGCCGAAGACATCGAAGCCAGCCTGCAAGAACCCGTCCTCGGCCAGATCCCTGCCGTCGATCGCAAGACCATCGGCACCGGCCCCCTCCTGGCCACCAGCCTCGAACAAAACCACCTCTTCTCCGAATCCATCCGCGGCGTCCGCTCCGCCGTCATGTTCGGCACCCAAAACCGCAAGAAGCAGGTCATGCTCATCACCAGCGCGCAACCCGGTGACGGCAAAACCACCTTCAGCGTCAACTTCGCCTGCACCCTCGCCAACGCCGGCCTCAAAGTCCTCCTCATCGACTGCGACCTCCGCCGCGGCACCGTCAGCGGCTATTTCAATCAGCAGCGCACCCCCGGTTTCAGCGAAGTTCTCGCCGGCGACCGCAGCTGGAACGAAACCGTCCGCCTCACCCCCATCAAAACCCTTCACCTCATCGCCTCCGGCCAGTTGATCGCCAATCCCGGCGAACTCCTCATGGGCCAGACCGCCCGCCGCATCATCGCCGAGGCCCGCGAACAATACGACCACATCATCATCGACTGCCCACCCGTCACCGCCATCGACGACACCTTCTGCCTCATTCCCTACAGCGACGGACTCCTCTTTGTCGTGAAATCGGGCCAGACCTCCATGCGCTTCGCCAAGGCCGGCCTCGTCGCCCTCCGCCATCGCGGCGCGGAAATCCTCGGTGTTGTCCTCAACGGCATCACCTCCGACAACCCATACTTCTACTACAACAACTACTACAACGCCTACTACAGCAAGCAGGCCCAGCACGCTGCGGCCGTCACCGCCCCCGCCCCCGCCCAACCGGCCAAGACCGTCCCGCCCCCCAACGTCCCCATCACCCTCGCCAACATCACCGTTGCCCCGCCCAAATCGGCCGAAGATTTCAAACTCCGCCGCGCCACCCAGCGCAAAGCCAATCTCTCCCTGCCCGGTCAGGCACCATCCACACCCCGGCCCGCACCCCGCGAACCCCGGGGACTGGCCCCCACCACCCGGCCCTAGCCCCACGGCATGAATGCCCCGCGCCATCGCGCACCCCGGGTCGCCTAACCTTCGCAGCCCCGCATGTGGCGACATCATCCGTGGCTCCTCGCCCTGCTCCTTGCCCCCCTGCTCCACGGCTCCGTCACCTCCACCGGCCAGGTCGTCGCCGCCACCCTCACCTGCGCCAGCCTCCTGCTCCTGGCCTTCCGCCTCGAAAACCCCTCCAGCGGACTCGCGCGCGGCTGGATCGCGTTCATCGCCGTCGCCCTGCTGCTCCCGCTCCTGCCCCTGCCCGCCAGCTTGGCCGGCCTGCTCAGTCCCGGACGGCTGGCCCTGGCCCAGGCCTTCCCGATTGATGGCGAAACCGTCCCGTACCTGACCCTAACCGTCTCGCCCGCCTACACCGCCGCCCGCCTCTGGAACCTGCTCCTCTGCCTCACCGTTTTCTGCCTCGCCCGCGCCGCCGCCCGCGAACCCGACGGCCCGCGAACCCTCACCCTCTACCTCACCCTCGCGCTCTGCCTGCTGGCCGGTTACGATGCGTGGATTCGCGCCCAAGGCGCCCCGCTCCTTCCCGACCTCTGGCCGGTCACCCCGCGGCGCGGCGCCAGCACCTTCGCCAACCGCAACCACTACGCCGGCTGGGTTGCCGCCGCCATCCTCTTCGTCTCCGGCTGGATTCTCCGCGCGTGGTTCCCCCTCCAGTCCGCCCGCGGCCCCCTCGCGTCAGCCAACCAACGCAGCCGGGCCGACGGCGCCTTCGTCATCGCCGGCGTCACCTTTGCCGTCCTCCTCGTCAGCCTTTCCGGTTCCCGCAGCGGAGCGGGCGCCTTCGTCGCCGGCCTGCTGGTCTGGGGCGCCCTCCTCAGCCGCCGCTCCCGCCGTCGCTCCCGCGTCGTCTTCCTCGGCATGGCCATCCTCGTCGTCGGCACCCTCCTGCTCGCCAACAGCAACGAACTCCTCACCCGGCTTTCCCACGCCCACACGGACTTCCTCTATCGCTATCCCAAACTGGCCCTGTGGAAACAATCCCTCGCCATCTTCGCGAACTTCCCGCTGCTGGGCACCGGCTGGGGCACCTTTCAGCAGGCCTTTGAACACTTCAAAAACTTCGGCGGCGACCTCGCCTTCCTTCACGCGGAGAATGACTACGTCCAGCTCATCATGGAAACCGGCGTCCTCGGCACCCTCGCCGCCGCAATCCTCGTCTGGCACTTCGGCCGCCGCGCCATCGCCCTCGGTCTGCACGATACCTGCGCCGAACCCGAAGCCGCCTTTGGCGCCCTGACCGCGCTGGCGGCGCTGGCCGCGCAATCCTTCGTCGAATTCGGCGCCCAAATCCCCGCTCTCGCCCTCCTCGCCGCCGCCCTCGCCGGCCTCGTCACCGGCAGCGCCGATCCGCTCCCGGCGGAAGGTCGCCCCGTCATCCCCCCGGCACCCCGCCGCGTCGTCTTCAACCTCGGCTGGGCACTCGCCCTCGGCCTGCCCACGCTCTGCCACGGAGTTTCCCTCTGGCATTGGTCTCGCAGCCATGCCGCCACCGAACCCGCCGCCCAGGCCCATCACCTCCGCGCCAGCCTCAACTGGTGGCCCGTCGCCACCTTCCGCAGCTTCGACCTTGCCGGCCCGGAAACCCGCCTCCTGGCGACCCTTCCCGAATCCCTCCGGGCCGACGCCGCCGAGGCCGTCCATCAACGCTTCAACCGCCTCCTTCACCTCGATCCCCTCAACGCCGAACTCCATGCCCAGCGCGCCTGGTTCGACCTTCAGCACTCGACCCGCATCGCTCGCACCACCAATGAAGTCTTCCTCGCCTGCCGCATCAATCCGCTGAACGAACTCACCCCCTTGAACCTGGCCCGCGCCGCCGCCGCGCGCGACCCCGTCCTCGCCAGCCAGATCCTCCGTTCCGCGCCCCGGTCCGCCAATCACCTCCGCGAATACCTCGCCCTCGCCTGGGAACTCGAACGCAACGCCTCCGCCCTCTGGCCGCTGGTCCCCGTCACCACCAACGGCATGAACGCCATCGCCGAGTTCGCCCTCGAAAACAAACTCCCCAATCTCGCCGCCACCGCCTGGCTCCGCGTGGCCGAACAATACCCACCGTCCGAACTGGCCGAAAAACTCCTCGCCGCACGGCAACCCGAACTCGTCATCAGCCTTCTGCCCCGCCTCCCCGACACCCCCGCCAGCCGTCTGCTGGCCATTCGCGCCCACCTCGCCGACCGCAACTACAACGAAGCCATCACCCGCGCCGAAGCCTTCTGGCTCGCCCGCGAATCCTCCAAAACCTTCACCGCCCCCTTCCCCGCCAGCCTTGCTTACGAAACCGCCCGCGCCGACTGGCTCGCCGACCAGTCCAACCCCCTGGCCGCCCGCCGCCTCGCGGAAAAAATCTGCCACCAACCCCTCGTCGCCCGCGACCTCAACCTCCTCCGCACCCTCGCCGGCACCTTCCCCAAGGAATTGCGCACCACCTGGCTCCTCTTCTCGACCCTGCGCGACCTCGGCCGCTATCCCGAAGCCGCCACCGTCGCCACCGAACTCGCTCTTCGCGCCGCGGAACGCGACTAGCTTCCGGGCACGTCCTCCTGCCCCGCCCGCCCCGGACGCCCCGCCCAATGTTCCATGCCGTAGCGGATGTGCTGCACCGTCGCCACCGCCGTAAACCCGCCGGTCGCCGCCACCAACCACGCCACCACCCCGTCCGGCCAGCGCAGCAACACCCACGACACCAGCACCATCAGCAACACCGTCGCCAGTTTGCCCGACCAGTGCGGACGCACCGGCGGACGATTCTTCACCGCGTGCAAAATCGCATACCCGGTCAACACCAGCGCATCCCCCGCCAGGATCAGGCCCGTCAGCCAGACGGGAATCACCGAAAACCGCGGCGCCCCCCAGAACGTCAGCACGATCAACGCCGAGCGCATCAACAGCTTGTCCGCCAGCGGATCGAGCATCGCCCCCAGTTCCGACCGCTGGTTGAAACGGCGCGCCACATAGCCGTCCACCCCGTCGCTCACCGCCGCCACGATATACGAGACTAACGCCACCCAGTAATGCAGCGTCCCGCCCGTTCGCAGATATGCGATCAACTCGCCCACGAAAACCGGCACGAGAAATAGTCGCACCAGCGTGATCTTTGTGGCCGTTGTTATCATTCCCGCCTCGCCCGCAAAACCAACCCGCACCGCCCGCCGGGCCGATGCTCAAGCCATCCGCCGCCCGTCCGCCGCCCCTCGAAACCGTCCGGGAATCACCCGCCGCCGATTTCTGCCATCGCCGCGTCCATCCGCGCCAGCACCCGGTCTCGCCCGAGAATCTCCAGCAGATGATACAGGCTCGGGCCGGACGCCGCCCCCGTGCAAGCCAGCCGCAGCGGATGCACAAACGGCCCCACCTTCGTTCCGGCCCCGGCCGCCACCGCCTTCAAAGCCGCCTGCAGCGTGTCCGCGTCAAACGCGGGCGCCTGCGCAAACGCCTCCCGCAACTTCGCCAGCCGTGCCGCGTTGTCCGCCGTGCAATCCTCCGGCTTCGCGCCCGCGCGATACGACACCTTGTCCACGAAATAAAATCCGCCGTAGCCTGCCAGGTCGGCGAAGCACTTGAACTTCCCCTTGCACGTGTCCAGCGCCGCCTTCACATACGCCAGCTCAAACCGGTCCGTCGCCGCGCCCGCCTTCGCCAGCGTATGCACGCACAGCTCGTAAAACCGGTCCCCGTCCATCGCCCGCACATACTCGCCGCTCAGCCACTGCAGCTTGGCCATGTCAAACCGCGCGTTGTGCCGCAAAATCTGCGGCAGGTCGAACAGCTCGACAACCTCGCGCAACGGCAGCAGCTCGCGATTGCCCTTGGGCGACCAGCCCAGCAGGCAGAGATAATTCAACACCGCCTCCGGCGGGTAACCCTGCTCCACATACCACAGCAGCGATGCGCCCGTGTCCCGCTTGCTCATCTTCGAGCCGTCCGGGTTTAGAATCAGCGGAATGTGCGCGTACTTCGGCGGCGCCATTCCGAACGCCTCGAACAGCGCAATGTGCTTGGCCGTGTTCGACAGATGATCCTCGCCGCGGATGACATGCGTGATACCCATTTCGAGATCGTCCACCACGTTCACCAGATGGAACACCGGCTGCCCGTCCGACCGCACTATCACAAAATCCGGATCCTGCTGCTCCCGGTCCGTCAACTCGCGCACCACGTCCCCGACCACGACGTCCCGGATCGTGATCGGCTCGCGCCGCATCTTGAACTTCACCGCCCCCTCGTGCTCGTAGGCCAGCCCGCGCGACAACAACGCCTCGACCCGCAGCCGGTAATTGTCCCGCCGTTGACTCTGGAAATACGGGCCATACTCCCCCTTGCCCGGCCCCGTGGCATCGCTCGTGATCGGACCCTCGTCCCACTCCAGCCCCAGCCAGCGCAGACCTTCCAGGATTACGTCCACCGCCGCCTGCGAATTGCGCGCCGCGTCCGTGTCCTCGATGCGCAGGATGAACTTGCCGCCGCAATGCCGCGCATACAGCCAGTTGAACAACGCCGTGCGGGCGCCGCCTATGTGCAAATAACCGGTGGGGCTGGGGGCAAATCGGACTCGGACACTCATGGCATCTTGGTGGATATGTTTGGGTTCAGACACTCTGCGTGGAGGCAACCTAGCCGCCGCCACCGGACCGACGCAAGCGCGGACACCGGTGCCCGGCTCACTTCGCGCCCAAATCCAGCTCCGCAAAAATACTTCCCAGGCTGTTGATTTGCGTCTCTTTCCGGGGCGCGGGATTCAGCACCTTGCGCAAATACTCGACCGCATCCGCCTCCGACTGCACCGAGCGCGGCAACGTGGCGCCGGCCGCGTTGGGATGACCTCCGCCCTGGATCAACGCCGCCGCCTTCAAGGCCTCGCCATTCCGGCTGCGCAAGCTGGCGATGAACACGTTGTTCCCCTTCCGGAACAGCGTCACGAGCACCGTGTAGGGCGTCGCCTGCTGTTCCAGCAACTGGTGGACGATCAGGTTCACGTTCCCCACCACCGTGTCCACGTAGCCGACGCCCGCGGCCAGTTGCGTGATGTTCGACCGGCTCCAGGTCAGGCCGATGGGATCCTCAATCCGCCGCTTCACGGCAATGACCTCGAGCAACGGATGCCCCAGCAACCGCTCGATCCGCCCCTCGACCAGCGCGTGCAGATTCCAGAACTGGTAGGTCTTCACCAGATTCGCATAATCCAGCGCCGCCACAAAATCGGGATCGGTCTCGAGGAACAAATCCGCCACGTTGTTCAACTGGATCAACCGGTCCAGTTCGGGCGAACCGAGGCCGTGATGCCGGCACAATTCGTAACACAGCAGCCCGGCGGACTTGTTGAGATCGTGGATCAACATCGCCTGCTTGGGCACACACTCCGTGGTGTGATGATCGATGACGACCCAGTTGGCCCGGTCCAGGCGCGGTTCGAAATTGAAGTCCGCCACCCACGCGGAACGTTCCGACAGCGCGCGCTGTTTCCACGCAGTGTAGTTGTAGGCCGCCAGCGGTACCAAGCTGCCGAAGAGCTTCTGCGCCAGTCGCTGCAGCAGCACCCCCGCCACCAACCCGTCCAGATCGCTCTCGTGGGTGAAAATAATGTCCGGTTTCGGCAGTGCCAACATGCGGCCGAGCGTAGGTGAAACCGCCCGGGCACGCCAGCGGTAGTTCCGGGGAGTTTGCTCGGGAATTGCTCCCGCTTTGGACTGCGGTGGCTGGTCACCGCTTTGGTCAGGCGACTGGTCGCCGCCGAAAACCACCACGGCTGGAAAGCGAGAAGGCGCTTCACGGCTCGCGCCAGCGGGGGCACGCGCGCCCGTCCGACGCCGCCCGCAAATCCGACGGCGACCAGTCGCCTCGCCAAAGCGGCGAGAACTCGCCGCACTCCAAAGGTCGCGACGGCGGCAGGCGCGATTGCACCCGGGCCGGCAGCTTAAAAATCAAGCGGGTGCGCCTTGCCCGCTGCGCCGGACGAGACGGAAGCGCTGGCGAGAGCGGCGGTTTCCGCATGATTTGCCGGCGCGGGACGCGTGGAGGCGGGCAGGTTCGCGGCGGAGAGAATCTGCCGGGAACTGGCCTGGGTGGCAAAGGCGTTGACGGAGGTGCGGAGCGGGCGCGCGGTTGGTTGCGGAGCGGGCCGCTGCGGGGCGCCGGCGACGGAGCCGTTGAGCAGGGTGAGGAGATCGGCGACGGATTGCTTGAGGGCGACAGCCTGGGAATTGAGTTCCTCGGCCGCGCTGAAGTTTTGTTCAGACCCGGCGGCGTTGGCCTGGGTGACGCTGTCAATCTGCTGGACGTTGGTCTGGATGCGCTTGATGCCGGCGTTTTGCTCCTGCGAGGCGGTGGCAATCTGCCCGATGACCTGATCGACCTGCCGGGCGCGTCCGACGATGGCCTGGATGCTGAGTTCGAGTTCGCGGGCGCGGGTTTCGAGGTCTTCGAGGTTGCGATTGACCTTCTGGGTGACTTCCGCGCCCTGCCGGCTCTTGCGGGCGGAGTCCTCGATTTTCTCGGAGGTCTCCTGGGCGGCCTGGGCGCAGCGTTGGGCGAGCGAACGGACTTCGTCGGCGACAACGGCAAACCCCTGGCCGGCCTCGCCAGCGCGGGCGGCCTCGACGGCGGCGTTAAGCGCAAGAATTTTGGTCTGAAAGGCGATTTCGTCGATGGACTTGACGATCTTGGAAATGTCGCTGGAGGCAGTCTGGATGGCGTCCATGGCGGAGCGCATTTCGGCGCCGGACGTTTTGATGGAGCCGATGGCGTGGCCCATTTGCTGGAGGCTGCTGGCACCGGTTTCGGCGGCGGCGCGGGTCTGGCTGGCAAGCTCCTTGGATGCCTGGGCGCTTTCGGTGTTGCTCTGCACCCGGCCGGCCATGGCTTCGAGGGAGGCGGTGGTTTGCTGGAGCGAGGCGGCCTGCTGGGAGGCGCCTTCGGCCAGCATCTGGCTGGCAGAGGAAATCTGGCTGGCGGCAGCGGCGACCTGGGCGGAGCGGTCGTCGAGGGAATTGGCGACGCGGGAAAGGACGGAATTGAGGCGGCGCGTCACCAACCAACTGAGGGCAAAGCCGGCAATGAGGGCGGTGAGGCCGACGCCGGCCCCGACGAGTTCGTAGTTGGCAACGGCGAGCTGGGTTTCCTGCAGGACTTCGGCAGAGAGTTCCTGATTGAACTGGGTGATGGAGGGGCGCAGTTCATCGAAGCGATTATAGGCGGGGGTCAGGGTGGCGCGCAGGTACGCCGCGGCCTCCGGGCGCTGGGTGGAACGGCTGAGGTCGAAGAAGCCGGGGATGGCGCGGAGGTATTGGTCGCGCAGCTCCATGTCGCGGCGGAAAGCGGCCTGATGTTCACCGGCGAGGCGAGTCTCGACCTGGGCCCGGAATCGGTTGCCGCGCGCAATGTAGTCCGCCGTGTGGGTTTCGATTTCACGCTTTTCCTCGGGCGTCGTGGCCAGCAGGTGGCGGAGAACGTCGGCATGCACCTCGGCTGTGGAGCAAGCAATGCGCTCGATCAGGGCCATGCGCGGGACAGTGTCGGAGACAGAGCGGCGGACGTTATCCTGCAGGCGCCGGACCAGCAGGCTGTTGCCGACCACCAGGAGGACGATGAGGACGAGGATGGCGCCGAATCCGGCCTGGATGCGCTGGCCGAGGGTGAGGTTTTTCATGGGTGGGAGAGTCGTGGATGGAATCAACGGGACGGCGGGAGCGGGGTCGGAGCCGGAGCGAGGATCAGCGCGTCAATGTTCAGCAGCGCCTTGACGGTGCCGCGGAACTTGGCAAGGCCAAGGAGGTGCGCGGGGGATTCGGCGCCGGGATCGCCCATGCCGGGGGGCGGTTCAAGTTCTCCGGGGCCAAAGAGCAGGACTTCCTCGACGGCGTCCACGATGAGGCCGAGGGAAGACTGACCGCCGGTGGCGAGGCGGAGGTGTACGACGATCATGCAGGTGCGGGGTTCGGTCGGGGCGGCGGGCAGGCCGAGCCGGGCACGCAGATCGATAACGGGGATGACGCGCCCGCGCAGATTGGTGACGCCGCGGACGTGGGCGGGCATGCGCGGGACGGGTGTGATGGCGGGCAGGCGGATGATCTCCTGCACCTTGCCGACCGGAAGTCCGAAGGATTCGTCACCGAGCTGAAACGTCAGGTACTTGCCGGCCAGGGTGGCGACATCACCGGGTTCGGGGACGGTGTATTGGGTGGTCATGGGAGCGGGTTCAAGCAGCGCAAACGGCCGGCGCAACGGCGGAAACGGGGCGGCATTTGACGAGGTAATTCACGTCGAGAATGAGGCCGACGCGGCCGTCGGCGAGAATGGCGGCACCACAAACGGCGGGATTGGGGCGAAAGAGTTCGCCGAGGCTTTTGATGACGAGTTCGTGGCGGCGGGCAAGGTGGTCGATGACGAAGCAGCAGACCTGGTTGTCCGCTTCGATGGCGATGATGATGGCGCGTTCGGAAACGGGGGTGGCGGGCAGGCCGAGGTGTTCCCCGAGGCGGACGAGGGGCAGCAGACGGTTGCGGTAGCGGACGACTTCGCCGTAGCCGTTGACGTGGGAAATGAGCGCGAGGTCGAAGCGGAACGATTCGCGGAAGGCAAGCGTGGGGACGATGAAGAGCTGCCCGCCGACGCTGAACACGAGGCCGTCGATGACGGCGAGTGTGAGGGGCAGGGTGATGGCGAAGGTGGTGCCGCGGCCGGGTTGGGACTGGATGTCGATGCGGCCGCGAAGTTTTTCGAGATTGCGGCGAACGACATCCATACCGACGCCGCGCCCGGAGAGGTCGGTGACAGTTTCCGCGGTGGAAAATCCGGGGGCGAAGATGAAGTTGAAGATCTCGTTCTCGGCGGGATGGGCGTCCGGGGAGAGGAGTCCCTTCTCGATGGCCTTGGCGCGGATGCGGTCACGGTTGAGGCCGGCGCCGTCGTCGCGAATTTCGATGACGACGCTGCCACCCTGATGGAAGGCCCGGAGGGTGATGGTGCCCTGGCGGGGTTTGCCGGCGGCCTGGCGCTGGTCGGGCGGTTCGATGCCGTGGTCCACCGAGTTGCGGATCATGTGGACGAGCGGATCGGCCAGTTCCTCGACGAGGGAGCGGTCCAGTTCGGTGTCCTCGCCGACGGTGGCCAGTTCGACGGCTTTGCCGGATTTCTGGGCGAGGTCGCGGACGAGGCGTTTCATTTTCCAGAACGTGCCGCGGACGGAGACCATGCGGAGGGCGAGGGCACCCTTCTGGAGTTCATGGGTGATGCGGCCGAGATGGGCGACGTGCCGGGCGAGCGGGGTGTTGTCCCAAGTGTCAGGATCGGTTTCCTGGGCGAGCAGGGACTGCGCGATGACAAGTTCGCCGACGAGGTCCACGACGTTGTCGAGTTTGTGGGTCTCGACCTTGATGAGGAACTGGTTGTCGGCGGGTTTGGGGGCGCGGGTTTCGGGGGCTGGGAATTGGATCGGAATTTTGACGGGCGCGGGCTTGGCGGCCGGTCCGGGCGCGGGGGTGGATTCGGCAATCGGAGCAGGGACGGCGACGGGGGTGGGCGAAGGCGTGGGCGCAGGTGCGGCAGGCGTGGCAACGGCAGCGGAGGATTCTCCGGAAGCTGGCCTCGCGGCGGCGCGGACGCGGTCCAGCAGTGCAGAGATCGGGAGGCAGATTTCGCCGGACAGCGACTGGGTCTCCAGCCGGGCCGCGAGGGCGGCGAGGAACTGCCGGGTGGTGTCCGCGCCAGCGAGGATGAGATTGATGATGGCCGGGGTGATGGTGAGGCGGCCCTGGCGGGCGAGGTCGAGCAGGGATTCGAGTTCGTGGGCGAGGCGGTTGAGGGGTTTGAGCTGGAGGAAGCCGGAGCCGCCTTTGAAGGTGTGGAAGGAACGGAAAATGGCGTTGAGAGTGGGGTTGTCGGCCGGGTCTTTTTCGAGGGTGAGGACGCCGAGTTCGATCTGCTGGAGGTGTTCCTGGGATTCGTTGAGGAATTCCCGCAGGAGATCGGGATCGGAGCCGGGATCGAGCGCGAAGACGTCGTCGGAAGGTGGCGCTGTGGAGGGCTCAACTTGCGGCGCAAGCAGATTTGGCGTTGGGGCGGACGGGGCCGAAGCGCGGGGCGGAAGCGGCTGGCCGGCGGCGACGGCGGGGATAGCAGCGCAGAAGATGTCGAGCCAGTCTTTGAGCACGGCGATGGATGCCGGATCGAAGCGTCCGCCGGCGTCGAGGAGGACATCGATGCACCGGCGGGGAACGGCCAGGAGGGCGACGAAGTCCGCGGGAAACGGGGTCGTGACGGCGAGTTCTTCGAGTTCGCCGAGGAGGTAGTTGACGGGCAGGAGGCCGTCGTCGGAGCCGGGCTTGAGGAAGCCAAGTTCGCGACGGAGCGAGTCTGAGTGGCGTTTCAGACTGGCGACGGCATGAGGTTCCAGCGCGGGCATGGCAGCAGCTTGTTTCTGTCTGGGTTTATCGACAGAAAGCCGGGTGGGTTGAGCGATTTGCGGGGCGAAACCGGCGAAGTGAAGGGTCGGCGGAGGAGGTGGCGGGGCGCGGGAAATCGATGGTTTCCGGCGCGGCCTGCCCGCCGTGGGGGGGGCGGTCAGCGGCCGAGGATTTCGGCGATGAGGTTGGTGGCCTCGCGGACGTTGTAGGGTTTGCCGAGGACGTGGGCGTCGTAGGACATCTCGATCTGGCGGCGTTCGTTTTGTTCGAGGTAGCCGGAGGCGAGGATGAACTTGGTCTTGGGCCAGCGGACGGAGACTTCGTCGATGAGCTGGAGACCGGACTTGCCCTTCATGTTGAAGTCGGTGAAGAGGAGGTCGATGGGGGTGGTCTCGGTTTCGAGGACGGTGATGGCTTCCTCGGCGCTGGTGGCGACCATGACGTCGTAGCCCGCGGCGACGAGGAAACTGCGGGCAAATTCGAGGACGAGATCGAGGTCATCGACGACGAGGACGCGACCGGTGCCTTTGCTGATGTCGGGGGAGACGGCGGGGAGGCTGCGGGAGGTGCCGGGCTGGGTGGCGGGGAGGAAGACGCGGAAGGTGGTGCCTTTGCCGACCTCGGTGTCGATTTCCAGGAAGCCGCCGCAGTGGGCGGTAATGTTGTGGACGATGGCCAGCCCCAGGCCGGTGCCCTTGCCCGTTTCCTTGGTGGTGAAGAAGGGATCGAAGATGCGGCTGAGCACCTCGGGGGGAATACCGGTGCCCGTGTCGGTGACGCTGCAGCAGGCGAAGACGGCGCCGGCGACCTGATGGACTTTGGCGGCCTGTTCGGCGTTGAGTTCCAGGAGGGTGTTCTTGACGACGATCTTGCCGCCGTCGGGCATGGCGTCGATGGCGTTGACGCAGAGGTTGAGGAGGACCTGCTGGGCGCGGGAGGCGTCGAGGCGGGCCATGAGCTGGCCAGAGTAGGGCTGGAGTTCGATGACGACGTTGTTGCGCAGGGAGCGGTGGGCGAGGTGGCTGACCTCCTCGATGATGTGGTTGAGGTCCACGACGCTGTCCTTGTCCTCGGCGGGGCGGCTGAAGGAGAGCAGTTGCTGGGTGATGTCGGCGGCGCGGCTGGCGGCCTCGTCGATGCGGGAGAGTCGGGCCTTGAGCGGGGGGGCGAAATTGCCCTGGAGCTGGAGGAGGGTGACGTTGCCGCGGATGGCCTGGAGGAGGTTGTTGAAATCGTGGGCGACGCCGGCGGCCAGGGCGCCGATGGTTTCCATTTTCTGGGCCTGGAAAAGCTGGCGCTGGAGTTCGTGGATCTTGGTGTGCTCGGTGACGATGTAGATGAGGCCGACCTTCTCGTTGGACTGCTGCCAGGGGGAGATCTTGATGTTCCAGCAGCGTTTCTGGGAGTCGGTGACCTCCATGTGATGCGGCTCGCCCTTGGCGAGAACGCTTTCGAAGAGGTAGTTGAGTTCGGAGCGGCGCTCAGGATCGACGACGAAATCCAGCAGCGGCATGCCGGTCTCGGGCGGGGTGGTGATGGTGAGCCAGCCGTGTTGCTCGGGCATTTTGCGCCAGCCGTCGTTGACGTGGCTGAGGCGGAACTGGCGATCCATGGTGTACACCGCGGCGTCGAGGGAATTGAGAATGCTGAGGGCGTATTTGCGCTCGCGCTCCAGCTCGCCCTGGAGGCGTTTTTTGGAGGTGATGTCGCGCTCGAAGGCGGCGTGGCCGATGAGGGTGCCGTTGGAGTCGAAGATGGGGGAGACGGTGGATTCGACGGGGTAGGTGGTGCCGTCGGCGCGGACATTGAGGAGTTCGCCGCTCCAGTCGGAGCCCTTCTTCACGGCTTCGAGGTAGTCATGGACCTTCGGGCGGTCGGCCTCGGCACGGAGGAAGGCGGCGGGGCGGCCGAGGACGTCCTCGAGGGAGTAGCCGGTGACGGTGTGGAGGGCGGCGTTGGCGAAGATGATCTTGAACTCGGCGTCCGTGAGGTAAACGACGTCGGGGGTGGAGTTGACGGCGGTCATGAGGCGCTGGACATGGGATTCCATGCGCCAGCGGCGGCTGGCGTCGCGGACGGCGAGCAGCCAGGTGTGGGGGTCGAGGGAGGTCAGATGGACATCGACGAGATAGCTGAGATAGCCAGGGCCGACGAGACTGACGGCGGGGATGACCTCCGGGCGATGATGCGAGCGGCGGAGCCAGTCCTCGAGTTTGTGGCCGACGGCAGGGGTGAAGAATTCGAAGACGGAGGCCCGGCGGCGGGCGGGGTCGGCAGCAAAGCCGAAGAGCTGGCAGGCGCGGCGGTTGGCTTCGAAGATTTCGCCACGGCTGGAGCAGATCAACTGGGCATCCTCGGATTGTTCGAAGAGGCAGCGCCACCATTCTTCGCGACCGGACACTCCCGGCGGGAGCGGGCCGGGGGCCTTGGAGCTATGTTCGCGTAATACCATTTTGCCGTAATCCGGGTTCAAACACTCACGATCAGTGACTGTGTTATCGGATTAATTCGGTTATGGTTTCGCAATTTATCGATGTTCAGCTCACTTAATCTTTCGCCGTCGGGCAGCAGGAGCATGCCGCTGGAGGTGTAAATGCCCTTGGCCAGGACCATTCCGGGGCGGAGTTCGTTGAGCAGGACTTCGCGCTCGCGGTGGGGCAGGATGGTCTGGGGGAGGACGCGGAGGAAGGCGCGAACAGCATCCGGATCGAAGAGGGAGCCGCTGCCGTGCTTGATGGACTCGATGGCTTCCTCGCTGTGAAAACTACTGGAGGCGTAGGCGACGGCGACAGCCAGGAGGCGGGCGAGCCACGGGATGTTTTCGGCGGCGAGGCCGTCGGGGTAACCCTGGCCATCGAAGCGCTCGTGATGGGCGCGGATGACGGGGCCGACGGGCTTGAGGTGGTGGACGAAGGAGGCCAGTTCCTCGCCGAGGACGGGGTGCTGTTCGATGAGGATGCGCTCATTGTCAGCGAGGCTGTAGGGGTTTTGCTCCCACTTCTTGATGAGGGAGCGGGGGACGCCGACGAGGCCGACATCGTGGAGCCACGCGCTGACCTCGAGGACCTGCCGGTCGTTGTCGGAGAGGCGCAATTCGGCGGCCATGGCCATGCAGAGTTGATGGATGCGGCGGGCCTGGCTGCCGAGGGTGGGGTAGAAGGTCTGCATCGTGCGGAGGCAGAGTTCGACCGAGCGGTGGAGGTTGGCGTCGAGGGCCTGATTGAGGGTGGCGAGCTGGGTGTTCTGCTCGGCGACCCTGGCCATCTGCTGGGTGAGGGATTCGTTGAGCCGGCGCAGTTGCTCGTTCATGGCGAGCGTGGTGGCCTGGAGGGCGGCGTTGCGGCAGATGAGGTCGTAGCGCTGGACGGCGTTGCGGATGGTGGCCAGGAGTTCCTCGCGCAGCCAGGGTTTGACGATGAAGCGGTAGATTTCGCCCTTGTTGATGGCGTCGATGACGGTGCTGAGGTTGAGGACGGCGGTGATGAGGATGCGGGTGGCGTCGGGCTGGATTTGCTTCACCTGGCCGAGGAACTCGAGGCCGGTGAGCATGGGCATCATCTGGTCAGTGAGAATGGCGGCGAACTTCTCGCGTTGGAGAATTTCGAGGGCCTGCATGGCGTTGGAGGCGGTGACGACCTGGTAACCTTCGCGCCGCAGGGTGTCGCGAAGGGCGACCAGAACGATCTCTTCGTCGTCCACAACCAGGATGCGGTAGGAGTTGGCGGGGATGGAATCGGGCTCGGGCATAAAGGGGGTTCAGCCGGGGTGGCCGAGGAGTTGTCCCAGACGGGTGAGAATTTCCGACTCGGCGAGGTCGGGAGGAATGACGAGGTCGGCGTGATCCAGCCAGCGGGGGTCGAGTTCGTCCGGGCTGCTGCCAAGGACTTGCAGGATTGTCCGGACTGACAGGGCGCGCAGACGGGCCTCGGCCAGGAGATTGCAAAAGCCGGGATTGCGCCGGTCGGTGACGACGATCAAGCCGTCAAACGGCGGGGCGGCGGCGGTGAGCAGCTGCAAGGCCTGTTCGGGGGAATCGGATTCGGCGACGTAATATCCGGCCACCCGGAGTCGCTCGGCCGTGGCGGCACGGAGGCCGCCGACTGGTCCGGCGAGTACCAACTGCCGGCGGACAGAAGCGGGCGACGGGGAGGCGGAAGCGGTCTCGCCCTCGCTGAAATCGGGCAGCGGCAGCCACACGCGGAAGGTGGTGCCGGCGTTCTCCACCGAATCGACGGAAATCAGGCCGCGGTGCTTTTCGACGAACAACCGGGCGTTGTAAAGGCCAAGGCCGGCACCCTTGTTCATCGGTTTGGTAGTGAAGAAGGGATTGAAAATGGTGTCGAGATGGGAGGCTTTGATGCCGCAGCCGGTGTCCGCCACGGTCAGGCAGACAGCGGGCAGGCGCGGGGGGACGCCCTGGGTGTGGGTGAGGGACGGGAGGGCATCATGCTGCGAAGTGCGGAAGGTCAACGTGCCGCCGTCGGGCATGGCTTGGGCGGCGTTGAGGGCCAGGTTGATGATGACCTGGCGGAATTCGACAGCGTCGGCGTAAATGGGCAACTGGTTGGGGTGAAACTCGGTACGAATCTCGACGCGGCGCGGGAGGGTTTTGCGCACGAGGTCCACAACATCGCGGGTCACTTCGTTGAGGTCGTGGTAGTTCCATTCACCCAGCTTGCCATGGTGCAGGTTGATGATGCGGCGGACGAGCTGCGTGGCCTGCTGGGCGTTGTGGCGGATGAGGGTGAGGCCCTCGTGGAACGGGTGTTGCGCGTCGAGGTCGGCGAGGTACGAATCGCTGAGAGACTGGATGCCCGCCATGATGTTGGAGAAATCGTGGGCCAACCCCATGGTGATGACCCCGAGCGTGTCCTTCCAAGCGGCCGAGGACAGGCGTTGTTCCGCGATGGTCTGGCGGGTGACGTCGATCCACATGCCTTCGAAACCGAGGAGCAGACCGCTGTCGCTGCGAATGGCCCGGCGATGTTCGAGGACATAGGCCACGTGGCCGGTCTGGGCGTGGCGGATGCGAAAGGTGCTGGTGATGCGGTCGCCGGTCTGGATGGCCCGGCGGCATTGCTGCTGCAGGTCATGGGCGTCGGATTCGTGGACGACCTGCCAGAAGGGATGCATGCGGCGGCTCCATTCCTCGGCAGGGATGCCGGTCAAACTCTCGATCTTCGGGCTGACGAACTGGAAGGTATAGTCGGCGCGCTGGTTGAAGATGATGCCCGGCCAGCGTTGCATGAGGTTTTCGAGCTGGGACTCGGCACGCAGGAGGCGCACGAACATGTCGCGGCGGGAAGTTTCGTTGCGGAGATGTTCTTCCCAGGGAGCGTCGGCCAGTTCGCGGGCGGGAGGCAGGACGGAGTTGAGCCTGACGAAGGCGCCATCAGAATGCCGCACCCGTTCCAGGTTTATCCAGCCGCGGACCGTTTCGCCGCCGGCTGCCAGTTGCAGCTGGCTGAAGGGAGCGGTGGAACCGGACAAGTCGCGGATGGCTTCGGCCGCCGTCGGGTAGCGGGCGGCAAGCAGGGGCCAGAAAGGGGTGTTCGCGAGGGTGTCCGGAGGGACTTCGAGCCAGTCGGCCAAGGCGCGGTTTGCGTGCTGAACCCGGCCGGCGGCATCAAGCGTGGCGTAGCCCAGCTCAAGCCAGCGGCGGTGGAGGGCAAGGGCGACCGCAGGGGTGGAAGCAGGCGGTGTGGCCGTCGTTTCCGGCGATGGGTTGGTGGGCGGTGCAGTCACGACGAGGAATATTGTATGTCCACGACAAGCTTGACCGGCCGGCTACGACCAGCCGGGCCAAGATAGAAACTGCCCGGCAGGCTGGCAAATCATAAGCAATCAAAGGCGTCATCGGCAGAAGTCGTCCGGAACTTTAGCGCAAGTTTCCCGCCCGCCCCGAACCACCTCCCGTCAACACGGCATCCCGGCCGTCTTCCGCGCCGGCTCTCGCCCGTTGCCGGGTCCTGCCCTGCACCAACTAATGCGGAATGCACCATGCCGCCGCCAGCTAACATTTGCTTCGCCGGATGCCCTGAAGCATTGTCCCCGAGCGACATGTCTGCCAACAACCCAACGCCCAAGCCCAATCTGACCGGTTTCCTGCCCATGACGCGTGCCGAGATGGACGCGCGCGGCTGGAAGCAACTGGACGTTCTCATCATCACCGGGGACGCCTACGTGGACCACCCCTCGTTCGGGGCGGCGATGATCGGCCGGGTGTTGGAACTGGACGGTTATCGCGTGGGAATCATCGCCCAGCCGGATTGGAAGACGATCGACTCGATCACCGGGATGGGCGCGCCGCGGCTGTTCTGCGGAATCACGGCGGGAAATCTCGACTCGATGGTGTCGAATTATACCGCCGCCCGACACAAGCGGAAGGAGGACGTATACAGCGAGGACGGCGTCCCCGGCAAACGGCCGAATCACGCGGCGGTCGTGTATGCCCAGATGGCACAGCGGGCATTTCCCGGCGTGCCGGTGGTGCTCGGCGGGATGGAGGCCAGCATGCGCCGGGTGGCTCATTACGATTACTGGGAGGACAAGTTGCGGCCGTCAATCCTCGCCGACACCAAGGCGGACATTCTCGTGTACGGCATGGGCGAGGTGGCAGCGCGCGAAATCGCCCGGCGGCTGCGCGATGGCAACCGGGATCTGGGCGGAATCCGCGGCACGGCGCTGTTCCTCGGTGCCAGGGCGACCAAGACCGCGGACTTCGGCGACGCGATCATCCTGCCATCATGGGACGAACTGCAGCAGGACAAGAAGCTGCTCCTGCGCCTGACGAAGGTGGTCGAGGCCCAGCAGACGCCGTATTGCGGCAAACGCCTGGTGCAAATGCACGGCAACCGCGCCGTGCTGATGGAGCCGCCGGGCTATCCGCTGGACACGGCGGAAATGGATGCGCTCTACGAACTGCCGTTCATGCGGCAGGTTCACTGGACTTACCGCGGCAAGGTGCCGGGCTTTGCGACCATCAAGGATTCCATCATCGTGTCGCGCGGCTGCGCGGGCGGCTGCACCTTCTGTGGCCTGGGCTTTCATCAGGGGAAATTTCTCTCCAGCCGCAGCGTCGATTCCGTGACCAAGGAAATCGAGAAACTGACCGAGGCCGAAACCTTCCGTGGCACGGTGTCCGACCTCGGCGGACCGACGGCCAACCTCTACGCCTGCGAAAACGGCCACGTGGACGCCTGCAAGAAGTGCCACCGCCCCAGCTGCCTCTGGCCCACCATCTGCCCGCATTTCGGCATCAACGAAGACCAGCAGCTCGACCTGCTCCGCAGCACCCGCGAGGTCGAGGGTGTGAAGCATGTTTTTGTGCAATCGGGCATCCGCATGGACGTGGCGCTCCGCACGCCCACCTACCTCAAGGAACTGGTGCAGAACCACGTGTCCGGCCACATGAAGGTCGCGCCCGAGCACATGGACCCCAGCGTGCTGCGGCGCATGCGCAAACCGGCGGGCGATTTCCCGGCTTTCATGGAAAAGTTCCACGAGGAAAGCGCGGCCGCCGGCAAGGAGCAGTATTTGGTGCCCTACTTCATGTCGAGTTTCCCCGGTTGCACGGAGAAGGAAATGGGCGCCGTGGAGGTGTTTCTCAAAAAGGAGAAATGGAATCTCCAACAGGTGCAGGACTTCATCCCGCTGCCCATGACCGGGTCCGCCGCGATGTACGTCACCGGGCTCGACCTGAACTCCGAACAGCCCATCCCCGTCGCCCGCAACGCCGGCGATCGCGAGCGGCAGAAACGCGCCCTGCGCCCAAATCCCGACCCGCGAATGAAGGGGAAATTCCTCGATTCGGTGGATTGATGCACCTGACGGTCTTCGGCCAGGCAAGGTTGGCTGCGCCCCGGAGAGCGGTGGGAGCGCGGCGAGATCACCGCTGACCGTGGACGGGCGAACGGACCGAACCAAGTTTGCCTGAAGCCGGCCGGCAGCCGCCGCGTCTGGATGGAACGCCCGGAATCGCCTGTTTTTCCCGTGATGGAAAGGTCGGTTGGCCGTAGTTTTCCGCCGGCTCCGGGCTAAATCGAAACCACGCGAACCCATGCCAAACAGGAAGTTGCCACAACTTCGGCCAAGCGCTGCCAGCTACGGACTTCCCATGTTGCTGGCGGTATTGTCCTGCGCCTTCAGCCTGCGTGCCGCCCCCGCCGACCCGCCGCCGTCGCCCACCACGCACGCTGCGGTGAAAGCCGCCGACCGCCCTCTGCCCTGGTCCTTCAAGCCCCTCCAAAAGATCGAACCCGCCGCCGTCCGCGACCCCGCTTGGGCGCGCACGCGCATCGACCAGTTCCTCCTCGCCCGCATGGAAGCCGCCGGCATTCAACCCGCCGCCCCCGCCGATCCGCGCGCGCTCATCCGCCGTCTCCACTTCGACCTCACCGGCCTCCCGCCGACGTCCGAAGAGGTCGAGGCGTTCGTGCGGGACTTCTCCCCCTCTCCCCCTCTCTCCGTCTCCTCATCCGCAGCAAGACAGAGAGACGGAGAGACGGAGAGACGGAGAGAGAAGCTCGCGGCAATCGTCCACAAGCTCCTCGCCTCCCCGCAATACGGCGAGCGCTGGGCGCGCTACTGGCTCGACCTCGCGCGCTACGTCGATGAAACCGCCTCGTGGCTCGAGAAAACCAGCGGCGCGCATCTCTACCGCGACTGGGTCATCAAGGCTTTCAACGACGACATGCCCTACGACCAGTTCGTCATGCGCCAGATTGCCACCGATCAGATGGGCCTGCCGCCCGAAGACCGGCACGCGCTGGGCTTCCTCGGCCTCGCGCCGACTTACTGGAAGGAACTCCAGCTCCCGCCCGACCTCATCAAGGGCACCGTCGCCGACGAATGGGAGGAGCACGTGGACACCCTCAGCCGCACCTTCCTCGGCCTCACGCTCGCCTGCGCCCGCTGCCACGATCACAAGTCCGACCCCATCACCGCCGCAGACTACTACGGCATCGCCGGCGTGTTCGCGAGCGTGCGCCACGCCGAGCGCCCCACGATGGGCGACGAGTTCTGGCTGCCCGTGAAAAAAGCCCGCGAGGCCGTCGCCGCGCTCGAAAAACAGCGCGACGAATTAAAAAAGAAAAAGCCCGCGCCCGCCGACCTCACCAACCAGGTCGCCGTCATCGAAAAGAAGATCGCCGACACCAAATCCGGCACGCCGCATTACAACATGAGCATGGCCACCGCCGTCGAGGATGCCGCCCTCTTCGTCGTCGCCGCGGGAAACAACAAGGGCACCGTCCTCGATTTCAAACCCGGCCAGGCCCGCGACCTCGAACTGATGCGGCGCGGCGACCCGAACAACACCGGCGACGTCGTCCCCCGCCGCTTCCTCGCCGCCTTCCCCGCGAA
>CAZUUP010000003.1:22693-31390 GCA_964623105.1 uncultured Akkermansia sp. | reverse complement strand
CCTCTCCCCGACCCTCTCCCCGTTCGTGCCTCACGGGGCGAGGGAGACGTACGCGCTATGCGGCACGGCGGTCTCGACACAAACTTTCGCGACTCAAACCTTTGAGAAGCGCCGAAAAACAGAAACCACAACTCAACACAACAACCCAGACCTATGAAAAAACTCGATCCCCAAACCCTCAAGAGCCGCCGGGCCTTCCTCAAGAAGACGGCCAAGCGCGCCGTCCTGCCCGTGCTGGTGGCCTATGCCCTGAAGAACCCCAAGCCCCTCTATGGCGAATCCCGGCGCGGCCAGGTGCTGTAACACCGCCCGCCGCGGTCGCGGTCCCAGCCAAACAGCTCCAATGACCCGGTGGCTCGTGCCTGCCAGCGCAGTGCAAGCCGCCATGAACAGCAAACCATCCACCGCCGGCTCTTTCCCCAACGCTATGAAAATCCGCCTCCCTAACTTGTTTCTGACCGCGCTCGCCCTCGGTGCCCTCGACGTCGTCCCGCCCGCGGCCGTGCAGGCCGGGCCGGTCACCGCCGTGGGCCGGAATGCCTATGGTCAGGCCGCCGCGCCCGCGTCCGCGACCAACGCCGTGAGCGTCACCGCCGGCCGTGACTTCAGCCTCGCCCTGAATGCCGATGGCACCGTCACCGGCTGGGGGCTGAATGGGGAAGGCCGGGCCACCCCGCCCGCCAATCTCGCCGGCGTCGTCGCCCTTTCGGCCAACATCTACCACGCCCTCGCGCTCAAGGCCGATGGCACCGTCACCGGCTGGGGTTTCAACGGCAACGACATCCTTACCTTCCCCGCCGACCTAACCAACGTCCTCGCCATTGCCGCCGGCGGCTACCACAGCCTCGCCGTGCGCCGCGATGGCACCGTCGTCGGCTGGGGCTTTCGGGGTAATGGCCGCACCACGCCGCCCGCCACGCTCACCGATGTCATCGCCATTGCCGCCGGTCGCGACCATAGCGTCGCCCTCAAGTCCGACGGCACCGTCGTCGCCTGGGGCCTCAATGACCTTCGCCAGACCTTGGTGCCCGCCGGGCTGACCCAGGTCATCGCTATCGCCGCCGGGGAAAGCCACAACCTCGCGCTCCGGCAGGACGGCACCGTGGTGGCCTGGGGCCAGAGCGCCTACGGCCAGACCGCCGTGCCCGCCGATCTTGGTTCCGTGACCGCCATCGCCGCCGGGGGCCGCCACAGCCTCGCCCTCCGGACCGATGGCACCGTGGTGGGCTGGGGCGACAACACCTCCGGCCAGTTGAACCTCCCCGGCTCGGACTTCCGCGCCATCGCGGCGGGCGGCGGCCACAGCCTCGCCGTGCGCGGCACCGGACCGGTCATCGCCAGCCACCCGCGCAGCCAGACCGTCCTGGCCGGCGCGCCGGTCACGTTCGCCGTTGCCGCTGCGGGCACGGGCTTGACCTACCAATGGCTTTTCAACGGCCAACCCCTGGCCGACGCCACCAATGCCGCGCTCACCTTCGCCGCCGCCACGCGGCTCAACGCGGGCCTCTATGCCGTGCAAGTCAGCGACGCCACCGGCACCGCGCCAAGCGCCCCCGCGGCGCTCATCGTGCGCGGCCTGCAGCAGCTCTCCGCCCCCATCACCCTCGCCAATGGCACGTTGCGCCTCATCTTCGGCGACCAGCACGGCGACCCCATCAGCGCGCCCAATGCACTGCGTTACGGCGTCGAGATCTCGGCCGACCTGACGACCTGGTCCCCGCTGAACCTCCCGCTCTTGCTGGTGAACGGACGTCTGCAGTTGGACGACCCGACGCTGGGCGGTTCCTCCCAGCGCTTCTACCGCGTGGTGGAGAAATGACCGGAATCCATCGGGAAGGCAGCCTTCCCACGTCCCCCATTGCTGATGGAAAAACTTCACGCGCAGACTCTCACCAGCCGCCGGGTTTTCTGCCGGAATCCGAGGCCGGGATGCGGTGCGTGCCACCGACGGCAGATGATGTAGGCAGCCCGCGGAGCGCGCGGCTTTTCCCATGTCCTTACAGCCCACCCTCGCCGCCTGCCTGATGGTCCGCAACGAAGCGGAGCATCTGCGCCGTTGCCTGGCGAGCCTGGCTGGCGCCGTGGATACGATTCACGTCACCGACACCGGTTCCACGGACAACACCGTCGCCGTGGCACGCTCTTACGGCGCGGAGGTGCGCTCGTTCGCCTGGTGCGATGACTTTGCCGCCGCGCGCAACGCCAGCCTCACCGGCGTCACCGCCGACTGGCTGCTGGTGCTGGATGCCGACGATGCGTTCCCGTCTGGGGAGGCGCTGAAGCTGCGCGGGGAACTGGCAGCAGACGCGTGTGCGGCCACCGTTCGCTATGTCGTTTCCCCCACCCACACTCCCCTGCGGACCGTGAAACTCCTCCGCCATGGCTTGGGCGCGCGTTACGAAGGAATCATCCACGAAAGTCCTGACGCGTGGCTGGCGGAACAGTGGCGTGCTGGTTGGCGGTTGCAGCATCTGCCCGTCACGCTCCTCCACCACGGCTACACGCCGGCGGCCATGCCGGGGAAAACCGCGCGGAACCTGCCGTTGCTGCATCGCGAATGGGAGCGGCTCCAGCCATCCGGATCGCTGGCTTCCCGCCTGCACATCGGCGCGGAACTCGGGCTGGCGCTGGCGCACACGGGGCAACTGGACGCGGCGGCCGGATGGCTCGATCAGCGCCTGCGGGAGGCCACCGCGAGCACGACCGCGCCCGCCGCACCCACGCTGAAGGTCTTGACCGGCCTCCTGTGGGTGCTCGGGGAGGCCGGGCGTCCCGAAGCCGCGTTGACCGCCGTGCGCTCGGTCGAAACCCCGTTGGCCGCCTTGCCAGCATATCAGTTGCAGCGGGGCCTGACGGAACTGGCCGCCGGTCACCACGCCGCCGCGTTGGACTGGCTGGAACGGTTCCGTGCTATCTGGACGGAACACGAATTGGACACCCCGGTGCCGGTGGAGTTTCTCGGACCCCAACTGTGGGCGGCGCTGACGCAGTGTCACATGAGACGCCGCGATTACGTCGCCGCAGCCACGTGTTGCCGCCGGTGGCTGGAACAGGCGCCCGACGACCCGGAACCCGCCTTGCGCCTGCGGGTCGCGGAACAACTGCAAACGTTATGAACGAGACGGAATTCCAGGGCTGGAGGCCCATCGTCGGCGACACCTTTTCGTGGGAGCCGATTCCGGAAGGTTGCCTGTTGTTTGAGGAGGGCACGGGCAAGCTGCTGACCCTCAACCCCTCCGCCGAGGCGGTCCTGACGCACTGCGACGGCGAGCAGACCGTGGGCGAGATCGTCGGCACCCTGGAGAGCGACTGGGGCATTCCTCCAACCGAAACCCTGAACCTGCTGCAGCGCCTCCGCGACGAAGGCGTGCTGCGGGCCGACCCCAAGGAATGAGCCTGCTGCTGAGCCACCGCAAACTCGGCATCGACACCACGCTGCGGGTGGACGTCCCGGAATGGGAGGCGCTGGCGGAGGGGCTGCATTCCTCGGCCCGGATCGCCCGAGAACGCTGCCCGCCGGACACGCCCGCCGATCTGGCGTGGCCTCGCCCCGCCGGGGGGCAATGGCAGATACTCCTGCACGGGGCGCCTTGGCACGGAGCGGTCCTGAGCCGGGACGATCTCTTTTTGCAAAGCGACAGCCTGCTGGACGACTTGATTCGCGAGCGGTTGCAGGAGTTTCCCCAGTTGCACGCCGGCGCGGTGATGGATCCCGCCGGGCGGGTGGCGGTCATTTGCGGCAGCTCCGGGGCGGGCAAGACCTCGCTGGTGACGGCGTGCGTTCTGCGCGGCTGGCGCTGGCTGTCGGACGAACATCTGTGCTTTCGCCAGACGGACCCGTTGGTGGTGGAGGGCTTCCGGCGGAACTTCAATCTCAAGGAACGATCCTTCGCCACGTTCCCGGAGACCGCCGCCCTGCCGGGCACGCGCGAACTGGTCCGGCCCGGCGACGGCCAGCGCGTCCGTTTTTTCAATGCCGATGAATTGCCCGGCGGGAAGTTTGTGCCGCAGGGCAAGGTCCACCTCCTCATTCTGCCGGAATACCTGGCGACCGCGACGCCCCCGGCAGCGACCCCGATCGCTGGGGCGGCGTTCGTAGCCCGATTGGTCCCCGAGTTGCATCGCGGAGACGCCAGCGTAATCGCGTGGCTGGCCGAACTGGCGCGAACCGTTCCGGTATTCGCGCTGCAATACGCCGACCCGCGCGCCGCCGCCGCAAGCCTCGGTTCTTTGATGATCCCGTTATGATCGCGAAAGCTGGTAAGGATATTCCGGGTGCCTTCGGCTGCCTGCCGACCGCCCGGCAACAACTCTTGTTGCGCGCCGCCGCCGCCCCGCTGGAGATCGCGCGACCGGCTTGGCAGCAATGGCGGGCTGGAGCCGATCTTGATGCGGTGGATTCCGCCTCGCGTCGATTGCTCCTCTGGATCTTTCATCGGCGGGAAGAACTGGGCCTGTCACCCGCCGATGCCGCCGCCCTCGAACCCAACTACCGCGCCGTCTGGCTCCGCAACCAGGTGCTCTTGAACCGCGCCGCCGAGGTCGTCCGCGCGTTGCAAGCGGCGGGCATTGACTGCCTGCTGCTCAAGGGACTCCCGGTGCTGCTCGAAGCCTATCGCGATGAAGGCGGGCGCTATCTGGAGGACTTTGATGTGCTGGTTCGCCCGGACGACGTCCTGCGGGCCATGCCGGTGCTCGACGCGCTCGGCTGGAAGTCGCCGGCACCGGAGAGCGTGTCGGTGGAGAAACTGCGCGCCCACCACTTCACCAACAGCGATGGATTCGATTGCGACCTGCACTGGCGACTGTTGTGGCCTCCGTATCCGGAGGTGGACGAAACCCCGCTCTGGCAGGCCAAGCGTCCGATCCAACTCCGCGGCGAATCCACTCTCACCCTGTCCGTCGAGCACCTGCTGCTGCACCTCTGCGTGCATGGCATGAGCTGGCAGCCCGTGCATCCGATCCGCTGGCTCCTCGACGTGCATCTCCTCCTCCGCTGCCACAACCCCGAGTGGGGGCAGGTCGTGGAGGAGGGTCGGCGGAGAGGAGTGACGCTGGCACTCACCGAGGCGCTTGCGGCCTATGAAACCGTGTTCCCGGGAGAAATTCCCGCCGCCGTGCGCGAGCAACTGGCCCGAATCCCTGCGACAGCGGAACAGCGCCGGACCTTCGCGCAAGTCGCTTTGGGACCAAGCGTCACCGCGATTGCGAGCAACGTGCTGACCGAGTGGAAACTGGCCAAACTCAAGGGCACAGCGGGCTCCGGTGCCAGCGGGTTGGTCGCTTTCCTGCGCCAACGCTGGCACGCGCAAAACATCTGGCAGCTTCCCGGCCGGCTGTTTCAGCGACTGCGCCTCTGTTTCAAAGCTGGATACCGATTCTTCGGACGGTGACCACGGCGGGTTCCGGCCTCGTCTGTTGCTCCGCACAGGCTTTGGCAGTCGCCGCATGCAGTTCCAAAAGCCCGGAAAGCGTCACCCGCGTTGGGATTTCAACGCCACCCCAACCTCCGGAGCCAGCGAACCCCCGCATCCTTCACACCGTCTTCCAACCAAAGCTTTACGACTTCCCGCCACCACCCGTATAACCACCCCGCGTTATGAGCAATCCGCACTCCAGCGTCGCCCCGGCCAATTTGAGCACCTCCGATTCGCGCAAAGTCAGCGCGCCGAAGAAACTTCTCGCCGCCAATCGCAGCGAAATCGCCATCCGTATTTTTCGCGCCGCCACCGAACTCGGCCTCCGCACCGTCGCCGTGTTCGCCCAGGAGGACCGTTTCGGGATGCATCGCTTCAAGGCCGACGAGGCCTATCTCGTCGGCACCGGCAAAGGCCCCGTCGCCGCCTATCTCGACATCGAGAGCATCGTCGCCGTTGCCAAGGAGAAGGGCGTTGACCTCATTCATCCCGGGTACGGCTTTCTCTCCGAGAACGCCGAGTTCGCCCGCGCCTGCGCCCGCGCGGGAATCCGGTTCGTCGGCCCGCGCCCGGACCTTCTCGACATGATGGGCGACAAAACCGCCGCCCGCGCTCTCGCCGAGCGGCTCAACGTCCCCACTCTTCCCGGCACCAAGGATCCCATCGCCGACCGCGCCCTTGCGCTCAAGGCGGCCAAGTCCATCGGGTTCCCCCTCATCATCAAGGCGGCCTTCGGCGGCGGCGGACGCGGCATGCGGGTGGTGAAAAAAGAGGCTGATCTATCGGGTTTGCTTGATGAGGCCCAGGCCGAGGCGGGTCGCGCGTTTGGCAACGCCGCCGTGTTCCTCGAGAAATACATCCCGCGCGCCAAGCACATCGAGGTGCAGGTGCTCGGCGATCAACACGGCAACGTGATTCATCTGCACGAGCGCGATTGCTCGGTGCAGCGTCGCCACCAAAAAGTCGTCGAGGTCGCGCCGAGCTTTGGCCTGCCCGAGCACATCATCAAGGAGCTGTGCGACGCCGCGGCCCGCATCGCGCGCGAGATCAAATACGACAATGCCGGCACCATCGAGTTCCTCTACGACCTCGACCGCCACGAGTGGTTCTTCATCGAGATGAACCCGCGCATCCAGGTCGAGCACACCGTCACCGAGGTCATCACCGGCCTTGATCTCGTCCGCGCCCAAATTCTCATCGCCCAAGGCCACCCGCTCCACAGCAAGGAAGTCGGGATGCCCGTGCAAAACCAGATTCCCCGCAACGGCTACGCGATCCAGTGCCGGGTCACCACCGAGGATCCCGAGAACAAGTTCATGCCGGACTACGGCAAGATTCTCGCCTACCGCTCGCCCGGCGGTTTCGGCATCCGGCTCGACGGCGGCATGGGCTACGGCGGCGCGGTCATCACGCCCTTCTACGACTCGCTCCTCGTGAAAGTCGTCGCGAGCGCGCAGACCTATGAAATCGCGATGCACCGCATGCACCGCGCGCTCTCCGAGTTCCGCATCCGCGGCGTCAAGACCAACATCCCCTTCCTCGAAAACGTCATCCGCCACCGCGACTTCCAGAGCGGCCAGGCCACCACGACGCTCATCGACACCACGCCGGAACTCTTCTCGTTCCACGCCCGCCGCGACCGCGCGACCAAGCTCCTCAACTTCCTCGGCAACGTCATCGTCAACGGCAATCCCCACGCCAAGGGCTACCGTCCCGAGAAACCCTTCGCGCCCGCGAAGGCCCCGGCCTACGACAAGAAAACGCCGCCGCCCGCCGGCACGCGTGACCTCCTGCTCAAGCTCGGCGCAAAGGGCTTCGCCGAGTGGACCCTCAAGCAGAAGCGCCTGCTCGTCACCGACACCACCTTCCGCGACGCGCACCAGTCGCTCATGGCCACGCGCGTGCGCTCGGCCGACATGCTCGCCTGCGCCGACGCCCTCGCGCATCGGCTCGGCGACGCGAAGCACGGGCTCTTTTCGCTGGAGATGTGGGGCGGCGCGACGTTCGACACGGCGATGCGTTTCCTCAACGAAGACCCGTGGGAACGCCTCCGCCAGTTGCGCGCCAAGATTCCGAACATCTGTTTCCAGATGCTTTTCCGCGGCTCCAACGCCGTCGGCTACTCGAACTACCCGGACAACGTCGTCGCCGGTTTCGTCAAGCACGCCGCCGCGTCGGGCATGGACATTTTCCGCGTCTTCGATTCGCTCAACTACCTGCCGAACCTCAAGGTCGCGATGGAATCGGTGAACCAGACCCATGCGATTTGCGAGGCCGCCATCTGCTACACCGGCAACATCCTCGATTCCCGACGGGACAAATTCTCCCTCGAGTACTACGTGAAGCTCGCGAAGGAGCTGGAGAAGATGGGCGCGCACTTCCTCGCGATCAAAGACATGGCCGGCATCTGCCGCCCGTTCGCCGCGAAGAAACTGGTCAAGGCGCTCAAGGACGAGGTCGGCATTCCGATCCACTTCCACACGCACGACACCAGCGGCATCAACTCGGCCAGCGTCCTCCAGGCCAGCGAGGCGGGTGTGGACATTGTCGATCTCGCCATCGCCGCGATGTCCGGCAGCACCTCGCAGCCGAACCTCAACAGCGTCGTCGCCGCGCTCCAGCACACGCCGCGCGACACCAAGCTGGACCTCGACGCGCTCAACGAATTCTCCGATTACTGGGAAAAAGTCCGCGAGTTCTACACGCCGTTCGACACCGCGCCGAAGACCGGCAGCGCCGAGGTTTTCCTCCACGAAATGCCCGGCGGCCAGTACACCAACCTCAAGGAACAGGCCGCCAGCATGGGCGTTTCCCACCGCTGGCCCGAGATCGCGCGCACCTATGCCGAGGTCAACCAGCTCTTCGGCGACATCGTGAAGGTCACGCCCTCGAGCAAGGTGGTCGGCGACATGGCGCTCTTCCTGTTCAGCCGCGGCATCAAGCCCGCCGACGTCGTCAACCTCGATCCCGGCAACACCGACTTCCCCGAGAGCGTCATCGACATGCTCAGCGGCGGCCTTGGCTGGCCCGACGGCGGTTTTCCTGAACCCGTCCAGCGTGTCGTGCTCGGCGATAAACGTTTCAAAGAAGCCCAGGCCGCGTTCCGTGAAAACCGCGCCGGCAACCGCGCCACGCCCATCCAGCTCGACAAGCTGCGCAAGGAACTCACCGAGAAACTCAAGCGCGACGCCACCGAGGACGACCTTTACTCGCACCTGATGTATCCGTCGGTTTTTGCCGAATTCGCGCGGCATCTGCGCGAGTTCAGCGATGTCAGCGT
>CAZUUP010000003.1:13517-22593 GCA_964623105.1 uncultured Akkermansia sp. | reverse complement strand
ATCCCCGGACTCATCGCCGCCATCGCCGTCAGCGTCGGCCACAAGGTCGCCAAGGGCGACAAGCTCCTGATGATGGAGGCGATGAAAATGCAAACCACCGTCTCCGCCCCCTGCGACGGCGTTGTTGCCGAGATCACCGCCAGTCTCGGCGAGACAGTCGAGAGCAAGGACCTGCTGGTGCGGCTCAAGTCGTAGCCCTTCCGTAGTCCAGCTTTGCTCCGCAAGCGGATTCCTCGGATCGGCTTCTCAGCCCGTGCTGGGACGCCACGTCCTGTTCCACACCGGCATTTCGATCGGCCGGCGCTTCACCCCGGTCCGGCGGATCACGCCAACCGCCCGCCAGAATCCCAGCGTCAGGCGGCCTCCCGCAGTTTGAATCCCGGGAGCAACTGTGGTAACTCCTTTGGTCAACCGTAAAGGGCCATGAAACCAGCATCTTTGCCGTCCGTGCCTGCCTCGACGAATTGCGCGTCCGTCCTGAGCCGGCGCCGGTTCCTCGCAAATTCCCTGCTGGCCTCCGCCGCGGCCAATCTCAGCGGAGCGGCCGGGCCCTCGGTCCAAGCCGCCCCCGCCTCCGACGCCGCCGACATTTTCCGCAAGAACTCCGCCCGCAAACGCCGCGAAGCCGCTTACCGTCTTCGTCAGGACGCCGCCGAAGCCCATCTGCGCACGCCCCTGGTCGATCACCTCGACAACCACGACGAGGAACTTCATCCCAATTTCATCGGCAACTACTCCAAGGGTCTTCCCCACAACGAACTCGGCGAAGTCGATCCCTCCGCCTACCATGCCCTGCTCCGCGCGCTGGCCACCCGCCATCCCCGCGACTTCGAAGCCATCCCCCTCGGCGCACCCGCCGGCCACGCACGGAAGTTGGTCAATCCCCAGGCCGGTCTCGCCTTCGACCTCGAAGGTGCCGACTCTCACGCCTTGACGCAACGCCCCGCCCCCGCCCTGTGCAGCTCGGAGGCTGCCGGCGAAATGCTCGAAAACTACTGGGCCGCCCTCGCCCGCGACATCCCGTTCAGCGAATACCCATCCAATCCCCTCATCCGCATTGCTGCCGCCGACCTCTCCCGCCTTCCCACTTTTCGCGGACCCAAGGTCAACCGCCGCGTCACTCCCGAAACCCTCTTCCGCGGACCCCACGCCGGTTGCCTCAACGGTCCCTACATTTCCCAGTTCCTCTGGCTCACCCCGCCATTCGGCGCCGTTTACGTGCATACCAAGGTGCGCACCACCCGGCGGGGGCTTAACTTCATGACCCGCTTCGAAGACTGGCTGGCCATCCAGCGCGGCCATCAACCCCGCGAGGTTGCCGCCTATGACGACACCCGTCGCTACCTTCGCAACGCCCGCGACCTTGGCGAATGGGTTCACATCGACGTCCTCTACCAAGCCTACTTCCAGGCCCTCCTCATTCTGCTCGCAGGACCTTCGTCCGACAGCGCGAGCAGCGGCCTCGCCGCGCCGCTAAATCCCGGCAATCCCTACCTCCAGTCCCGTAATCAGGACGGCTTTGGCACCTTCGGCCCGCCCCACATTGCCGCCCTTCTCGCGGAAGTTTCCAGCCGTGCCCTCAAAGCCGTCTGGTTTCAAAAATGGTTCGTCCACCGCCGCCTCCGCCCCGAGGCCTATGCGGGCCGCGTCCATCTCCACCTCAGCGAAGCCGCCGACTATCCGCTCGACTGGAACTCCCTTGCCCCCTCCCCCGCGCTCACCGCCCTCAAGGAACTCAACCGCACCTGGCTGCTCCCCATGGCCTATCCCGAAGGCTCGCCCCTGCACCCTGCCTATGGGGCCGGCCATGCCACCGTCGCCGGCGCCTGCGTGACCATCCTGAAGGCCTGGTTCGATGAGAATTTCGTCCTCCCCAACCCCGTGCAAGCCACCCCCGACGGACGCGCCCTGGTCCCCTACAGCGGACCTCCCCTTACCCTTGGCGGCGAACTCAACAAACTTGCCAACAACGTCGCCATCGGACGCAACCTCGCCGGCGTCCACTGGCGCTCCGATGCAACCGAATCCCTGAAACTCGGCGAAGCCGTTGCCATCAGCATCCTCCGCGACCAGAAAGCCACCTACAACGAACCCTTCAACGGCTTCACCTTCACCCGTTTCGACGGCTCTCGGATAACCGTTTGATCCCGCCCTTCGAGGTTTCTCGACTCGAGGCCCAAGGTTTACCCGCCGAACCGCTCTCCCTGTCACATCCCTTCGCTCAAGTGAAGCAGTCGCGACCGCTCTCTTTGCGGCTCTTTGCGTTCTTTGCGGCCATCAAAATCGGGAGTCCGCCTAAAACCCGCCACCGCAAACCTCCTGCCACTCTCCCCCTTCCCTTCACCCGCCGCGCACCACCGCTCCCCGCCCGTCACTTCGCCCCCGCCGTCGCCCGAAACGGCCCGTAGATATGCACGGCATACGGCGCAAAATCATCCATCGCCCAATCGTCCGCCACCCCGACATACCGCTCCTCGCCCAATACCGGCAGCGATTCCAAACCCTTCGCCGGAACCCCGAACGAGAGCAGCACCGCCCGCGGCGTTGTGTTCACACACAAGAGATAATCCCCCACCGGAACCGTCCGGCTCGCCGCCGTCACGCGCAATAATACCGGTCGAACGCTTGGATCCAACGTCGCGTTGAGGCGCTCAGGCCCCGGCCCCATGTCGAACGCCCGCGGCAGCCACATTGATTCGCCCAGAAAAAGTCCCCGCCGGTCATTCACTTCCGCGATCACCCGTTGCAGCGCGTCCCACGTCGGACGCTGCTCCCGCAGCCGCCACGATCCCGATTCCCACGCGTAGAAGAACAGCCCGTCCGCTCCCTCTGCCAAGGCCTGGTAAACCATGCACCGCAGTTCCTCGTAATTGGGCGGCCGCAGATTCCCTTCCCCCGGCAACAAATCCTTGTGCGCATTCCAATCAAATGCCTGCAACACCGCGATGAACGGTTTGTCCCTTCCCGCCACCATCCGCCCCATCCGCCACTGAGCACTCGCCACCGCCAGCGGCTGCCATGGCACCGGATACCGGTCCACCATCACCATGTCACTCACCTCCGCATACGGCGGCGCTTCCGCCGCCTGATAAAACACCACCGCCGCCGGCTTGCGCGCGCCCGCCGCCCGCAACGCCGTCCGTCGCTCTCGCAACTCCGCCGGCGACACCCGGTTCAAATCCGGTTCATCCGACAGATACCACGCCCACAGCGCCGGATGCCCGTCCACCTGCCGCACCAATGCCGCATTCTTCGCGTCCTTCCCCGCCTCCGGTGGATACCCCATCACCCGCAGCCCCTGCCGTCGCGCCGTTTCCAATACCTCCAGCGAAGGCCCGCCAAAAACCACGTTGAATCCTGCCGCGCTCACCACCCCAAAATCGTTGCTCCTCACCCCGTACAGGCCCAACGGATAAAAATCCCGCTTCGCACCTGCTTTCGGCACCTCCCGACAACCGGCCCCGAAAGCCACCCATCCGGCCAACACCACCCACGCCGCCAGCATCCGCACTCGGCGATTCGCCGCCCATCCACTTACCGGTCCGTATGCCTCCTCAAATGGCTTTCCCTTCAGTGTTCTCATAACAATTTCCCCGCTCCCAAAACATGCGCCAGCGCCGCCACCAAATGCGGCCGCTGAAATTGAAACGCCGTTTCCAGCAACCGCACCGGCCGAACCCGCGCGCTCGCCAGCAAGACTTCCCGTCCCATCTGACCGAACAGCATCTTCACCCCCCACGCCGGCAGCGGGAACACCGTCGGCCGCCCCAGCACTTCTCCCAACGCCATCGTAAACTCCCGGTTCGTCACCGGTTCCTGAGACACCACGTTTACGGGCCCCGACAGCGACTCCGTCTCTATCAGATGGAAAATTGCCGCCACCGCGTCGCCGATCGCCACCCAACTCCAATACTGCCGCCCGCCGCCCACCCCCCCGCCCCACCCCAATCCGAACACCGGCAACATCTTGGCCAGCGGCCCGCCGGCCGCGCTCCGGACCATCCCCAATCGCGGGAACCCCGTCCGAATCCCCCGCCGCACCGCCGCACCCGCCGCCGCCTCCCAGTCACAACACACCAGCGGCTCAAACCCCGTCCCCGGCCCGCTCGCCTCCGTCAATTCCTCGTCTCCACGATCGCCGTAATACCCGATCGCCGACGCTGAAACGAACACCTTCGGCGGTTCCGCCAGACCCGCCAGCGCCTCCGCCAGCAGGCTCGTCCCCCGCACCCGGCTTGCCAAAATTCGCTCCTTTTTCGCCGCCGTCCATCGCCCCGCAATATTCTCTCCCGCCAGATTCACCACCGCGTCAATACCCCGCAGTGACTCCTTGTCCAAAATCCCTCGCGCCGGATCCCAGTAAACCACTCCCACACCGACCGCCCCGGGCGACCGCACCAAGCGCACCACCTCGTGCCCCCGCGCCGTCGCCTCTGCGACCAGCGCCGATCCGATCAACCCGCTTGCTCCGGAAATTAGAATTCGCATCGCCACCCGCAATCCACCGCTTCGGTCTCTCTGTGTCCCAACTCACGGACGCTAGCCGCTCCACCTTTCCCAAATCAACCCCGGCCTGCCGCAATCTCCAACCAGTCGTCCGTCCTTCCTCCACACTTCCTCCACGCCTCATTTCCCATCGCCCTGCAATGAAACACCCGGTACCATCGTCGAAAACCCGAATTAATCCGTTCAACCCGTGCGATCAGCCTCCCCCAGCCAACCCGCCTCCGCTCCGAGACTCCCACCCGTGCCTTCCGCCAACCTCATCGTCGCGCTGCTTTTTCTTCTCGCCTTCGCTCCGACCTCCGCCTTGCCAGCGACCGGTCTGCCAGATGAATTGTTCCACCAGCGCGCCGCCTGGTGGAGCCTTCAACCGGTCCAGCCACCCGCACCTCCCCCCATCCGCGGCACCGCGTGGCCGCGCAGCGACCTCGACCGCTTCATTCTCGCCCGTCTCGAACGCGCCTCGCTCCGTCCCGCTCCCGAGGCCGATGCCCGCACCCTCGCCCGCCGTCTGACCTTTGCCCTAACCGGCCTCCCGCCCCATCCGGCGGACGTCGAACGGTTCGCCTCCGATCCGTCCCCGGCCGCTTTCGATCGCCTGGTCGATTCTCTTCTCGCCAGCCCGCACTTCGGCGAGCGCTGGGCCCGCCACTGGATGGACGTCGTCCACTACGCCGACACCCACGGCTACGAATGGGATGCCCCCGCCAAAAACGCCTGGCGCTACCGCGACTACCTCGTGCGCGCCTTTAACGCCGACCTCCCGTTCAAACAGTTGATCCTCGAACAACTCGCCGGCGATCTCCTTCCCCCCCGCCTCGATCCTCGCACCGGCCTGAACGAATCCCTCCTTGGCCCCATGGCCTTGCGCCTCGGTGAACGCCGCCATGGCGACAATGCCGCCGCCGAAGGCGTCACCCAGGAAGCCATCGCCAACCTCATCGACACCGTCACCAAGGGCTTTCTCGCCACCACCGTCGCCTGCGCCCAATGCCACGACCACAAACTCGACGCCGTTCACCAGCGCGACTACTACGCTCTCGCCGGCATATTCATGAGCACCCGGTGGGGCGCCCGCTGCGCCGACGTCGTCGATCCCAACGCTGCCCTCCTTCCCGAACTCCGCCGCCACAAACAAAACCTCCGCACCGAACTCCACCGAATCTGGCTCTCTGCCACCGCCGATCTGCCCGCCAAGCTTGCCGCCCTCCCCGCCGACGACAAACCAACCCCCGCCCACCCTGATTCCATCGCCACGCTTTGGCGCCACATCCTCCGACGCTCGACCAACGGCGCCGCCCTCGCCACCATCTGGCCCGCCCTGCGCAACGAATTCCATCAGGAGCGCACCAGGCGCACCGCCGCCAATCAGACCAACCTCACCCTTCTAGCCGACTTCACCCGCCCCGATTCCACCAGCCAATGGCGCTGGGAAGGCAACGGAATGCGCCACGGCCTCGTTGCCGACGGCGAACCCGTCGTTACCGACGAGGGCGGTAATGCCCTTGCCCATCTGCTTCCCGCCGGCCGCTGGTCCCACGTCTGGTCCATGCGCCTCGCCGGAGCCGTTCGCAGCCCGTTGTTTCCCCCCGGCAAACCCGTCACGTTCTCCACGGGTTTCGCAGCGGGCCGACACGCCGCGCGGGCCTTCATCGTTGATCAGGCGTTTCACTCCGAGCGCCTTGCCTTCCTCAACCAACCCCTGTCCGGTTGGCTTACCCTCACCGCCGGCAATTTCGACCGTCTCGCCGGCGGCACCGACACCAACCAGCACCGCCGCGTCTATCTCGAACTCGCCACCAAGTCTCTCAACAACTATTTCCCGCCCCGCACCGGCTACGGTGGCCTCAAGGAAAGCGATCTCGCCGACGAACGCTCCTGGTTCGGAATTACCCGCATCTACCAGCACCCTGTTGGCCGCCCCCCGCAGGACGAGTTGGCACGCTTCGCCCCCGTCTTCACCCCGGAATTTCACCCCGAAACTCCCCACCAACTCGCCCGGCATCTCGCCGACACCCTGCGCGCCGCCGTCACGCGCTGGGGTGAAAACCGTTGCAACAGCGAAGACGTCCGGCTGCTCAATGAAGCCCTCGCCGCCAACTGGCTCCCCAACTCGACCACCAATCAGCCCGCCCTTGCCGCGATCGTCGCCGCCTATCGCGCCACCGAGAAACTCCTCCAACCGGACCAGACCATCGGCTCCGCCGACGACTGGAACGAAGCCCGCGACGAACCCCTCCTCGTCCGCGGTTCCTACACCGACCCCGCCGCCCCCGTCCCCCGCGGCAACATCCGCCTCCTCGGCGGCCCGGCAACGCCCGCCACGCCCGGTTCCAGCGGCCGTCTCGAACTCGCCCGCGATATCGCCCGCGATTCTCATCCCCTCACCGCTCGCGTCTTCGTCAACCGCGTCTGGCTCCACCTTTTCGGCGAGGGCCTCGTCCGCACCCCCGACGACTTCGGCCATCTCGGCGACCCGCCGACCCATCCCGAACTCCTCGACCATCTCGCCGCGCGCTTTGTCGCCGACGGCTGGTCGGTAAAAAAACTGGTCCGCCTCCTCGTCAGCTCCGCCACCTGGCGTCAGTCCGGCAACCCCGACATAGCCGCCCGTGCAGCCGATCCGGAAAACCGCCTCTGGCACCATTTTCCGGAACGCCGCCTCGACGCCGAGGCCATCCGCGACGCTCTGCTCGCCGTCTCCGGCCGCCTCGATCCCGCCGTCGGCGGGCCTCCCGTCGATCCATTTCGCACCGCCCAGGACGCCGCCAAGCGCCTCTTCAGCGGTCCCCTCGACGGCCATGGCCGCCGGAGTCTCTACCTCAAAATGACCCTCATGGAACCGCCCCGCTTCCTCGCGCTTTTCAACCAACCCATCCCCAAACTCCCCACCGGCAAACGCGATGTCACCAACGTCCCCGACCAGGCTCTCGCCCTGCTGAACGACCCGTTCGTCCTCGCCCTCGCCAATCATTGGGCCGACCGGCTCCGCGGCGACCACGCCTCATCTCCCGCGTCTCGCGCCACCACCATGTTCACCACCGCCTTGGGGCGCCCACCCCGCCCCGACGAACTTGCCCGCCTCACCCGCCTCCTCGAGCGCACCGCCGAACTTCACAGCGTCGCTCCCGGCGCCATCCTCTCCTCCCAACCCGTCTGGCGCGACGTCGCCCACGCGCTCTTTAACCTCAAGGAATTCATCCATGTCCACTGATCGCCGCCGCTTTCTCCAACAGTCCAGTCTCGGCTTCGGCTGGCTCGCCTGCGCCGGACTCGCCAGCCAATCCGCCGCCGCGGATAAACGCCGCGCCCAACCCCATTTCGCCCCGCGCGCCAAACACATCATCTTCCTCTTCATGGACGGCGGCGTTTCCCACGTGGACACGTTTGACCCCAAACCGGAACTGGCCCGGCGCCACGGCCAACCCGCGCAATGGCGGCACGACGAACTCTCCCAAAGCATCAGCGCCGGCCGCAAATGGCTCAAAAACCCGTGGGACTTCCGGCAGCGCGGCCAGTCTGGACTCTGGGTCAGCGACCTGCTTCCCAACATCGCCCGCGTCGCCGACGACCTCTGTGTCATCCGCTCGATGATCGGTGAGACTCCACTCCACGGAGCCCAAAATCTCCTCCTCCACACCGGCCGCAGCATCGGCGCCGCGCCCAGCATCGGCTCGTGGATCTCCTACGGCCTCGGCACCGAAAACGAAAACCTCCCCGGCTACGTCCTCCTCAACAACGATTGGGTCCCCAACGGCGGTTCCCAGAATTTCACCAGCGCCTTCCTCCCTGCCACCCATCAGGCCACCCCCGTTCGCGCCAAGGGCCGGCCCGTGGACAACATCACCCCCGCCGATCCCCTCGCGATTCAACGCGCCAAACTCGATTTCCTCCGCGACCAGAACAACGCCGCCCGCCCGGATGCCAACCCCGCCGTCGAAGCCGCCATCCGCAATTACGAGACCGCCGCCCGCATGCAATCCCTCGTCCCCTCGCTTTGCGATGTGTCCGGCGAATCCCCCGCCACCCTCCGCCTCTACGGCGTCGATCGCCCGAACGACTTCGACAAATTCTACGCCCTCCAATGCCTTCGCGCCCGCCGCCTCGTCGAGGCCGGCGTTCGCTTCATCGAGGTCACCTGCCCGCTCACCCACAGCAACAACGCCCCCTGGGACCAGCACGGCGAACTCCGCAAACGCCACGAGGAAAACGCCCGCATCACCGACCAACCCGTCGCCGCCCTCATCTCCGACCTGAAAGCCCGCGGCCTCCTCGACGAAACCCTCATCCTCTGGGCCGGCGAAATGGGCCGCACTCCCCACTCGTCCGGCACCGACGGCCGCGACCATCATGTCAGCGGCTACACCATCTTCCTCGCCGGCGGCGGTGTTCGCGGCGGAATCACCTATGGCTCCACGGATGAAATGGGCATGAGCGCCGTCGAAAACCCGGTCAACATCCACGATCTCCACGCCACCGTTCTCCACCTCCTCGGCCTTCACCACGAACGCCTCACGTTCCGCTTCGGCGGACGCGACATGCGCCTCACCGACGTCCACGGTAACGTCATCCG
>CAZUUP010000003.1:10666-13417 GCA_964623105.1 uncultured Akkermansia sp. | reverse complement strand
ATCCCCAGCCACACCATCCCACTTCCCGATGCTCGCCGCTCCCATGACCATCCCCACGCTCACCGCCGCACTCGTCATCCTTTTAACCCTCGCCGTCGCACCCGGACGTGCCGCCGTCGATTTCAACCGCGACATCCGCCCGGTCCTTTCCGACAACTGCTATCATTGCCACGGCCCCGACGTAAAAACCCGCAAGGCCGACCTCCGCCTCGATACCAAGGACGGCGCCTTCCGCGTCAAGAACGGCAAGTCCGTGATCGTCCCCGGCAACGCGTCGCGCAGTGAGCTGCACCGCCGGCTCGTCACCTCCGATGCCGACGACCTCATGCCGCCACCGAAATCCCATCGCCAACTCACCCCCGCCCAGATCGATCTCGTCCGCCGCTGGATCGACGAAGGCGCCAACTGGAGCCAGCACTGGGCGTTCATTCCCCCCGCCCGCCCCGCGATTCCCGCGGTCAAAAACACCGCCTGGCCGCGCAATGCCATCGATCACTTCGTCCTCGCCGAACTGGAGCGAAACAACCTTTCCCCATCTCCCGCCGCCCCGCCCGAAACGCTCCTCCGTCGCGTCACCCTCGACCTCACCGGTCTGCCACCCACGCCCGCCGAGGTGGACGCCTTCCTCGCCGACACCGCCTCCGATGCCTACGAAAAAGTCGTGGACCGCCTCCTGCGCTCGCCCCGCTACGGCGAGCGCATGGTGTGGGAATGGCTCGACGCCGCCCGCTACGCCGATTCCAACGGCTACCAAGGCGACCAGGAGCGCACCATGTGGCCCTGGCGCGACTGGGCAGTGCGCGCCCTGAATGACAACCTCCCCTTCGACCAGTTCACCATCTGGCAACTCGCCGGCGACTTGCTTCCCAACCCCACGCTCGAACACAAACTCGCCACCGGCTTCAACCGCAACCACATGATCAACGGTGAAGGCGGTCGCATCGCCGAGGAAAACCGCATCGACTACCTCTTCGACCAGACCGAGACCGTCGGCACCGTCTGGCTCGGGGCCACGCTTAACTGCACCCGCTGCCACGATCACAAGTTCGACCCCTTCACCATGCGCGACTACTTCGGCCTCCTCGCCTTCTTCAACAACACGCCCGTCAATGGCGGCGGCGGCAGCGGCCAGACCGCGCCCATCATCGAAGTCGGCACCCCCGAACAAAATGCAAAACTCGAGGCCGCACGCAAGGACGTCACCAACCTCGCCGCCAAGATCACCGACCGCGAAAAGGACCTGTTCCCCCGCCCCGCTGGCAAACCCGCCGCTGATTCCACCAACGCCACCAGTCTCGCCGCGAACATTCTCAAGGACCTCAAACAACCGCCCGCCCAGCGCACCCTCGACGGCCTCCGCGACCTCGCCGCCGCATTCCAGAAAAAGGACGCCCCCTACGCCGAGTCCGTCGCCAACCTCCGCAGCGCCATCGAACGCCGAGACGCCGCCAACAAATCCTTCCCCCGCGTGATGGTGATGGAAGAAATGGCCAAGCCTCGCGACACCTTCATGCTCATCCGCGGCGATTACACCAAACTCGGCGAGAAGGTCCCCCTCAACGTTCCCGCCAGCCTCACACCCCTGCCCAAAGCTGCGCCCTCCAACCGCCTCGGCCTCGCCCAATGGCTCGTCTCGCCCGACCATCCGCTCACGGCGCGCGTGACCGTCAACCGTTATTGGTCCCTCTTCTTCGGGACCGGTCTCGTCAAAACCGCCGAGGATTTCGGCATCCAGGGCGAGAAGCCCTCCCACCCCGAACTGCTCGACTGGCTCGCCACCGAGTTCATGCGGCCTGCCGCGCGGACCGCCGAACCCGCCCCCGCCCCGTGGGACGTCAAGCGCCTCCACAAACTCATCGTCACCAGCGCCACCTACCGCCAGTCCTCCAAAGTTACGCCCGCCCAATACGAGCGCGACCCCGAGAACCGCCTTCTCGCCCGCGGCCCGCGCCATCGCCTGCCGTCGTGGATGCTTCGCGATGTCGCCCTCGCCACCAGCGGACTCCTCGTCGAAAAGGTCGGCGGGCCGCCCGTCAAACCCTACCAACCCGCCGGCATCTGGGAGGAGGCCACCTTCGGCAACAAGAAGTACGTCCAGGACCACGGAGACGCCCTCTACCGCCGCAGCCTCTACATCTTCTGGCGGCGCATCGTCGGCCCCACCCTGTTCTTCGATGTTGCCAGTCGCCAGAACTGCACCGTCAAAACCCCGCGCACCAACACCCCACTGCACGCCCTCGCCACCCTCAACGACACCACCTACGTCGAAGCCGCCCGCGCCCTCGCCGAACGTCTCCTCCACACCGTGCCGTCCGCCGATGCGCGCCTGGAACACGCCTTCCGCCTCGTCACCTCGCGCAAGCCCGGCGCCGCCGAAAAGCAAATCCTCCTCGCCCGCCTCGCCACCCTGAAACAGCAATACGCCGCCGATTCCGCCGCGGCCCGCAAACTCCTCACCGTCGGCGAATCGAAGCGCGACGAAAAACTCGACCCCGTCGAACACGCCGCCTGGACCGGCCTTTGCTCGCTGCTGCTGAATCTTGACGAAGCCGTCTCAAAGGAATGATCCGGAGCGCGGGCGGCCCGCCCGCGAGTTTCACCGACACAACAAACCGATTCCCGACCAACCCCCAACCGATGAACCCAACCATCACCGCGCAGGCGAGCCGCCCGCGCTCCTCCCGCCCCACGCCGCCCCGGAGCGCGGGCGGCCCGCCCGCGAGTTTCACCGACACAACAAACCGATTCCCG
>CAZUUP010000003.1:6390-10566 GCA_964623105.1 uncultured Akkermansia sp. | reverse complement strand
CGCTCCTCCCGCCCCACGCCGCCCCGGAGCGCGGGCGGCCCGCCCGCGAGTTTCAACGACGCAGCAAACCGATTCCCGACCAACCCCCAACCGATGAACCCAACCATCAACCCGCAGGCGAGCCGCCCGCGCTCCTGATGCGATGAGCGCCTACGTCCGAAAGATCATCAGCGACAAACGCGAGTGGCATTCGCAAGTCACTCCCGAAGAGGAAGCGCTCGGTTTCAAAGGATGGCGTTCGCGTGGCTACCTGCCGCACTTCGACAGCCCCGGCCTGCACCAGTTCATCACCTACCGCCTCGCCGACGCATTGCCCGCCTCTCGCCGGCACGAATGGCAGGCGCTGCTCCAGGTCGAGGACAATTTCCAGCGCATCCAGAAACTCGAAGCCTACATCGACCTGGGCCACGGCGAGTTCCTTCTCCGAGATGGGCAAGTCGCGGCTTTGGTGCAGGTAAACCTCCTGCACTTCGATGAAAAGACCTATCGCCTGATTGCCTGGTGCATCATGCCCAACCACGTCCACGCGCTGATCGAGATGCGGGAGACTCCGTTGGCTGAAGTGCTGGGCAGTTGGAAATCCTACACTAGCAAACGGGCCAACCGGATGCTCGGTCGCACCGGGCAGTTCTGGCAGGAAGAATACTTTGACCGTTACATGCGCGATGAAGAGCATCTGCGAGAGGTGATCCATTACATCGAGAACAACCCGGTAAGTGCGCGCCTGGTGCACGCACCCGAGCAGTGGCGATGGTGCAGCGCACACTACCGCTCTGCCCGAACCTCCGGGAGCGCGGGCGGCCCGCCCGCGAGCACCAACGAAAAGCGCACCGGTACCAAACCCGATCTCCCCGCACCGTAATTCCAAATAGAAACCCGCCGGCGAGCCGCCTGCGCTCCTCCCGCGCCACGCCACCCCGGAGCGCGGGCGGCCCGCCCGCGAGTTTCAACGACGCAGCAAATCGATTCCCGACCAACTCCAAACCGACGAATCCAACCTTCAACTCGCAGGCGAGCCGCTCGCGCTCCTTCTCCAAAATGAACCCCTTCCTCGCCCACCAAGCCGCCCTTTCCCGCCGCCAGTTCTTCGGCCGCAGCGCCACCGGCATCGGCACCGCCGCCCTCGCGACCCTCCTTCGCCGCGATTTGCCCGCTGCACCACTCGCCGCCCAGATGCCCCGCCTTCCCGGCCTCCCCCATCACGCGCCGAAGGCCAAGCGCGTCATCTACCTGTTCCAAAACGGCGCGCCCACCCACGCCGATTTGTTCGATTACAAGCCAAAGCTTGCCGCGCTCCACGGCAAGCCCGTCCCGGACGAATACGTAGCCGGCAAACGCTTCAGCACCATGACCGGCGTTCCAACCGGCAAACTCCTGCTCGCACCAGTCGAGCCGTTCCAACAGCACGGCAAAAGCGCTGCGTGGGTGAGCGCGTTCCTTCCCTTCACCGCGTCCATTGCCGACGAATTGTGCTTTCTCAAAAGCATGCACACCGAGGCCGTGAATCACGCCCCCGGCATCTCCTTTCTCCTCAGCGGCGCGCAGATTCCCGGCCGCCCCACGCTCGGCGCCTGGTTGTCCTACGGCCTTGGCTCCGAAGCCGACAGCCTGCCGTCCTTCACCGTGATGACCTCCGTTAGCAAAGGCACCACCTGCGGCCAGATCTTCTATGACTTTTACTGGGGCAGCGGCTTCCTCCCCTCGAAATATCAGGGCGTGAAATTTCGCGGCAGCGGCGAACCGGTCCTCTACCTCGGCAATCCCGACGGCATCAGCCCCGCCGTGCGCCGAGGCATTCTCGACGACCTTGCGCAGCTCAATGAAATCAAGCTCCGCGAAGCCGGGGATCCCGAGATCGCCACGCGCATCGCGCAATACGAGATGGCCTACCGCATGCAAACCAGCGTGCCGGAACTCACCGATCTCTCGAACGAACCGCAACACGTCCTCGACATGTACGGCCCCGACGTCCGGCAGCAGGGCACCTTCGCCTATAACTGCCTCATGGCCCGCCGCCTGATCGAGCGTGGCGTCCGCTTCGTGCAACTCATGCACGCCGGCTGGGATCAGCACAACAGCCTCACCACCGAACTCTACAACCAGTGCCGCGACACCGACCAACCCTCCGCCGCGCTCGTCAAGGATCTCAAGCAACGCGGCCTTCTCGACGACACCCTCGTCATCTGGGGCGGCGAATTCGGCCGCACCCCGTTCATCCAGGGCAACCTCGCGGATCGCAAACGCTGGGGCCGCGATCATCATCCCTACGCCTTCACCGTGTGGATGGCCGGCGGCGGCGTAAAGCCCGGCATCTCTTACGGCGAATCCGATGACCTTGCCATGAACGTGGCCAAAGACCCCGTCCACGTTCACGACTTCCAGGCGACCCTCCTCCACCTGCTCGGCATCGACCACGAAAAGCTTACCTTCAAATTCCGGGGCCGCTACTTCCGCCTGACCGACGTTCACGGTGAGATTGTGCGCCCCATCCTTGCCTGAGTTTCTGCCCGAATTACCCGCGCCACCCAAAAAGGCTACTGCCGTCCTTCCGGGAGAACGGTGACTCATCACCGCTTGTCCGATACTACCTTTCGCCGCCACTGGTCCGGGCGCAAGAAGCGCCGGACGCTCGCTTCGCACCCGGGCGCAACCGCCCACAGTCCACTGCTACTCCGGCAACGCCTGCCCCTTCGTCTCCGGACCCAACCAGATGATCACCACGCCCACGACATAAATGGTCGCCATGATTGATGCCGCCTTCGGAAAGTTGTTGTCGAAAACCTTCATCAAGTTCGCGGTTTGCAAGCCGCCAATCGCCGCCACGATGCGTCCAAAATTGAAGGCAAACCCCTGCCCGGTCGCACGCACGGCCGTTGGAAACAGTTCCGGCAGATAGAGCGGAAAGAAGCCATAAAACGACGCCGTGCAGGCGCCGGCGACAAACATGCAGAACAGGAAATACACGCTAAATCCAGTGTTGGTCTGATACAACAGCAGCGCGCTCCCGATCGACAATCCGCAGAGCACCGCATAGGTGATCCGCCGCCCAAACCGGCCTGCCGCCACGGCCGCCACGAACGTGCCGACAATCGCGCCCGCGGACTGCCAGAAGAGCGTCCACTCCTTGGCGTGCAGCGCGGGATCCGGCTTGAACTGCTCCGTCACCCAGCGCGGCGCCCATTGCGTCGATCCCCAGGTGCCCAGCAGCGCCACCGCCGCAATACCCGCGCCAAAAAGCATCATCCGGACAATCGCCTTGCCGCCGCCGGGACTGATCGCCCCGGCCGTTTCTGCCCGCAAGATGTACTTCCGCATCGGGTGCAGAAACCCCACGAGTGCGACGCCCAGTCCGATCACCGTCACACCCGTCGCCGCCAGCGCCCCCACCCCCGCCGGTGACCAGGCCCAGATGATGCTCAGCGCGCCCAGGCTGCCGGCCAGAACACCCATCAGGTCGGCGTTGGCCCAGTGCGAAGTCGCTCCGCGTTTGTGCTCGTGCTGCCACTTCTCTGACTCAGGCACGTACAACCGGACCAGAAATATCAACAACGCCGGCAGCGCGCCGCTGATCATCAGGAATCGCCACGCCGAATTTTTCAGCAGGTAATCCACCGCAGACTGCGACAACCCGACGGCCAGCAAACCGTCCTGTACCGCCGGAATGAAGCGCAGCAACATCATGCTCAACACCGCCACCAGCAGATAACCCACGTTCGCCGCCGCCCCGATCAAACCCGCAATCACTGCGCGGCTCTTGCCCGGCCAGATCTCATTCACCAGCGCCACCCCCAGCGACCATTCGCCGCCCATACCGAGCGAAGCAATGAAGCGCAGCACCGCAATCTGCCACGCCTCGGTCGCGAATCCGCACAATCCGGTGAACACGGCATACGTGAAAATGCTCAGCGACATCGCCCGCACCCGCCCCAGCTTGTCACCCAGCCATCCAAACACTACGCCCCCGCTGGCTGCGCCGACGAGAAACACCGCGATAATGGCGCCAAACCACTTCGTCGCATCACTCGGATTTGCATTTGGCCCGAGGAGATCCTTGAGCGCCGGCTGCCCGATCAAAGGAAACAACCCCATCTCGAAACCATCGAACAGCCAGCCCAGAAATGCCGCCGTCAGGGTCATGTACCGGGCGCGGGAATTGTCGGGCGGTTGGCTCATAAA
>CAZUUP010000003.1:0-6290 GCA_964623105.1 uncultured Akkermansia sp. | reverse complement strand
GCTTCGCCCCAGCCGCGCTCCGACGCGCAGCGCTCCCGCCGCTTCAACGTTGGATAAAGCGCAGGGTCGAGCGTTCTGGCAATCTCTTGTCGAAAAACGGTGAAGCGCCGCAGACGGCGCGCACCAAAACAGCCGCGCCAACCGGCGAAAACGCTGCGCCACACCGGCTGGCAACTGCGCACGTACAACCTCGAAGACGCTGGTGCAGGCCGCGTGGGACGCAGTGCAAGTTGAGTTCGCAGATGCAACACGAAGTTGGCCATGGCAATCGTGCTGCGCCTGGGTGACTGGGAAGCGCTGAAAGCCCGAAAGATAATAGCCCAGGGCAAAGCGAGTCTACGAGCGACGCCCTGGGTCAACCGTCCACAACATTTCCAAGCCCTGAACGGGCGGCAGAGTCTTTCGGAATGGCAAATGGCATCGGATTCAGTAGCCTCTGATCATGCTGATGACATTGACCTCAACGCACCAGGCGGCGACCGACATCGGATTTTTGCTCCGCAAGAATCCAGCGCGTTCACAGTCATTCAGCCTTTCGTTTGGCAAAGCTCACGTATTCTATCCCGAAGCCACGGCGGAGCGATGCACGGTGGCGTTGCTCGTCGAGGTTGATCCGGTTGGTCTGGTCCGGAACCGCCGTGGGCCGGCGGGCGAGGGCGGCGCGTTGGAGCAATATGTCAATGACCGGCCTTACGCGGCCTCTTCTTTCTTGAGCGTCGCGCTCGCTGATGTTTTTGGCAGCGCACTATCTGGCACAAGCAAAGAGCGCCCTGAACTTGTTGCCACTCCCTTGCCGTTGTCGGTGGCTTTCTCCGCGCTACCGTGTCGCGGCGGTGAGGTGTTTCTGCGGAAACTTTTTGAGCCGCTTGGATACACGGTGTCGGCGCGTCGGCTGCCGCTGGATGAAAAGTTTGCTGACTGGGGGGAGAGTTCGTATTTCCAAGTCGAGTTGGGCGCGCGGCTACCGCTGCAACAACTGCTCTCGCACCTTTACGTTCTCGTGCCGGTGCTGGACAACGACAAGCATTATTGGGTGGGCGATGACGAGGTGGCGAAACTTCTGCGCCACGGCGAAGGGTGGCTGTCCTCGCATCCCGAACGCGACGCCATCACGCTCCGCTATCTCAAGCACCAGCGCAGCTTGGTGGACGACGCCCTCGCGCAACTTACGGACGAGAGCGAACCTAATCCCGATGCCCTGGCCGAGGCCCACGCCGCGGAAGAAGCAACCATCGAGCGCGCCATCAGTCTCAACGAACAACGGCTTGGCTCGGTGTTGGCGGCGTTGAAAGGCACGGGCGCGACGCGCGTTTTGGACTTGGGCTGTGGTGAAGGGAAATTGCTTCAGGCACTGCTGAAAGAAAAACAGTTCACTGACATCGTCGGCATGGACGTGTCGCATCGTGCACTGGGAATCGCCCATGAGCGTTTGCACTACGACCGCCTGCCGCCGGGGCAAAAGGCGCGCCTGCGATTGCTGCACGGCTCGCTCATTTACCGTGACCAACGGCTCGCGGGCTTCGATGCCGCCGCCGTGGTGGAAGTCATCGAACATCTTGACCCCGCGCGTCTGGCTGCGTTCGAGCGCGTGCTGTTCGAGTGCGCGAAGCCAAAGCACATCGTCATCACCACGCCCAATTCCGAATACAACGTGAAGTGGGAAACGCTGCCCGCCGGAACGTTTCGTCATCGCGACCATCGCTTCGAGTGGACGCGGCCGGAATTCCAGACTTGGGCAAATGGTGTTGGCTCGCGTTTCGGTTACAACGCGCGCTTCCTGCCGGTCGGCCCGGAAGATTCGGCGGTTGGTTCACCGACACAGATGGCTGTTTTCACGCGATGAAATTCACGATTCCAGAACTTTCGTTTGTCGTCCTGATCGGAGTTTCCGGTTCAGGCAAGAGCACGTTCGCGCGGAGGCACTTCAAGGCGACGGAAATTTTGTCCTCCGATAATTGTCGCGCCTTGGTGTCCGACGACGAGAACAGCCAGGCGGCGACGAAGGATGCTTTTGAAGTGCTGCACTTCATCGCCCGGAAACGGCTCGCTGCGGGCAAGCTAACCGTGGTGGACGCGACCAATGTGCAGCCGGAATCGCGCAAGGCGCTCATCGCGATTGCCCGCGAGTTTCATTGTCTGCCGGTGGCGATTGTCCTCGATTTGCCGGAGCGGATCGCGCACGACCGCAACAAGACGCGCTCCGACCGGGATTTCGGTCCGCACGTCATCCGCCAGCAATCACAGCAGCTTCATCGCTCTTTGCGGAACTTGGAGCGCGAAGGATTTCGCCACGTCCATATTCTCAAATCGCTGGAAGAGGTGGAAGCTGCGGTCATTGAGCGGCAGCCGCTGTGGAACAACCTGAAGCAAGAACACGGGCCATTCGACATCATCGGCGACGTGCATGGATGTTTTGATGAGTTGGTGGAGTTGCTTCGCCACCTCGGACACGGCGTGGACGAAGCCGCTTTCACAGTTCAACCCGCCAATGGCCGTAAGCTGGTGTTCGTAGGCGATCTCGTGGATCGCGGCCCAAAGGTCCCGCAGGTGCTCAAGCTCGTGATGAATGCCGTCGCCAGTGGCGCGGCGTTGTGTGTGCCGGGCAACCACGACGCGAAGCTGATGCGGAAGCTGCGCGGGCGCGAAGTGCAAATCACGCACGGCCTTGCGGAGTCTCTGGCGCAACTCGCCGGCGAGCCGGAAGATTTCCGTAACCGCGTGGCGGAATTCATTGACGACCTCGTGAGCCATTACGTTCTCGACGATGGCAAACTCGTCGTCGCTCACGCAGGCATGAAGGAATCCATGCAAGGGCGCGGCTCTGGTGCAGTTCGCGAGTTTGCGTTGTTCGGCGAAACGACTGGCGAGACGGACGAGTTCGGTTTGCCCGTTCGCTACAATTGGGCCGCCGAATATCGCGGCGCGGCGACGGTCGTGTATGGACACACACCCGTGCCTGAGCCGGAGTGGTTGAACCGCACCATCAACATTGATACCGGCTGCGTCTTTGGCGGAAAACTCACCGCACTGCGTTATCCTGAAAAGGAGCTCGTATCTGTTCCGGCCAAACAAACTTACGCCCAGCCGCGCAAACCGTTTCTGCCGCCGGAAGACCAAGCGCCAGCTTTGTCCGCGCAGCAACAGAACGACGACTTGCTCGACCTCGCCGACGTGACGGGCAAGCGCATCGTCAGCACCCGACTGCATGGCAACGTGACCATCCACGAGGAGAATTCCATCGCCGCCCTGGAAGTGATGAGCCGTTTCGCCGCGAATCCCAAGTGGCTGATTTACCTTCCGCCCACGATGTCACCGAGCGAAACGAGCCAAGCGCCCGGATTACTGGAGCATCCGGCGGAAGCGTTCGCCTACTTTCGTCATGCCGGAGTGCCCCGCGTTGTCTGTGAGGAAAAGCACATGGGTTCGCGCGCTGTGGTCATCATCTGCCGCGACGAAGATGCCGCGCGAAAGACTTTTGGCGTGACCGGCGAAGGCATCGGCATTTGCTACACGCGAACCGGTCGGAGATTTTTCGACAACGCAACTCTGGAAGCAGAATTCCTTGAGCGCGTCCGTACAGCTACGACCGCCGCCGGATTTTGGGATGAATTCAAGACCGACTGGCTTTGCCTCGATTGCGAATTGATGCCGTGGTCAGCAAAGGCGCAGGAGTTGTTGAAGCAGCAATACGCCACCGTGGGAACATCAGCGCGCGCAACGCTTGCGGCAGAAGTCGCCGCGCTGGAGCAAACCGCCGCACGCGGCCTCGACGTGAGCGAACTTCAAGCGCACACGACGACACGTAGCCAAATGGTAAGCGACTACATCGAAGCGTATCGCCGCTATTGCTGGCCGGTGAACTCAGTGAACGATCTGAAGCTCGCACCGTTTCATTTGCTCGCTACGGAAGGAAAAGTTCACACCGAAAAACCAAACGACTGGCACATGCAAACGCTGGCCCGTCTGGCAGGCGGCATTATCATTGCCACCCCGTTTCGCGTCATTGATGTGACCAGTCCCGAAAGCGAGGCCGAAGGCATTAGGTGGTGGGAGGAACTGACCGGGTGCGGTGGTGAAGGCATGGTCGTAAAGCCGTTAGAATTCATCGCCAAGGGGCGGCGCGGACTCGTGCAACCTGCGGTGAAATGCCGTGGCCGCGAATATCTCCGCATCATCTACGGGCCGGAATACACGGCAGCAGAGAATCTTGAACGCCTTCGTTCTCGTGGGCTGAGCACAAAGCGTTCGCTGGCACTCCGCGAATTCGCGCTAGGCATTGAGTCGCTCGAACGGTTCGCACGGAAAGAACCACTGCGCCGGGTGCATGAAGCGGTCTTTGGCGTGCTGGCCCTGGAAAGCGAGCCGGTTGACCCGCGCTTGTGAGAGTCGCCGCTTCAGAGCTTGAATTCATTTTGTTCGTTGCCCCAAGGCAACGCTCGTTTCACTGCGCCTGCCGCGGAGCTATTTTCCTTCGGGCTTCCAGCCCTTTCAGTTCGCAGCCCACATCCTTGCTCTGCTACGGGTTGCAAAGTATTCTCCCCATCGCCTCGACCGCTTCATCCATCATGATGAGCGGCTGCCAGGGGGTTTGCAGCCTTCGCCCGGCAATTTCCTTGTCGCGTCTATTCCGAGTTTGCCGCCGCTGGCGATTTCGTCGCTGCATCACTTGGCTGGTCCTTAACATGTCATGGGGTTCTTCCATTTGAGTCCGCGAAAGCGCGAAAAGTCGGCGTCGGTCGAGTACAGCACACAGTTATGCTCCACGGCCAAGGCGGCGAGATGAGCGTCGGAAACCAGATTGCCCACCGCATTCCCGCCGCGCAGCATTTGTTGAAAGATGCTCCAGTGCTGATCGGTCGGCTTGATGACGCGCACGCAGGGCTGGTTGAACCAACTCTGCACGCGTTCGGTGGCTTCCGAGAGAGTAAGTGGCCGCTGGTGGAGCCGCGCGTTGGTGCCGATGCGGATGAAGGCGTTGAGCACCGGCCAGCACAAGCCCACCGGCTCGGAGCCGCTCAACTGTTCATCCCACCAAGTCCGCGCCGCCTCGTGGTGCTCCGACAGGCTGTCTTCGGCGTAGAGGAGAACGTTGGCATCCACGAGGATCATGAATGGTCCTCGCCCTCGGCAGCGGCGATCAATTCGGAGATGTTGTCGTAACTGAAGCCCCGGCGCAGGCCCATCGGTCGCGGTTTGGTGCGGAAGGGTTTGGCGGCGGGCGGCGCGAGGATTTCGTCCAAGCCCACACGCAGCGCAGCGTTGATCACTTCCTTGAAGGGTTTGTTCAACTTGGCCGCGCCCGCTCTGGCTTTGGCGGCAATGTCGGGATCAAGCGTCAACGTGGTTCTCACGCAGGCATCATGATGCTTTGCGCCTGTAAGTCAACGCACGGTTGTGAAAAGTTCCTTCTCCTCCGCCTTCACGGCGTAATCCATCCTGATGAGCGGTAGCCAGGGGCGTTTGGAATTATTGCCCGGCAGTTTCTTCGTCGCTTCAGAGCTGACTATGCTGGCGCTGTGGATTTCGATCGTGGCGTGTCCGAGCATCTCGGCCAGTGTTATTCATTAACCAATGGGTTGCGCACTTTGAGTTGTGGAAAGGCGGAAAAATCACGGTCCGCAGACCACAGTTCGCTCACGCCGTGATGGAGGCAAAGCGCAGCGATACGCGCGTCATGAATGCGCGGCCCTCTCAGTTTCGCCGCCACGGAAATCTCGCGGAGCTTCTCGAAGTAGCCGGGGCTCTCAGAAAGCAGATGCAACTGTGGCGACGCGAACAAAGCATCGAGAAAGGCCATGGCTTCGGACAACGTGGAGGCGGGTTTGTAGATGCCGGGATGCGTGACGACAGCAATGAATTCGTGGATGCAAGGCCATGGAACGGCCCACGCCAAACGTTGATGGCGCAAGGCATCAACTCGTTCGGCTGCCGCCGTATGGAATGGGCTGCCTCTCTTGTGCGCGTAGATCAGCAGGTTTGAGTCAACGGCGATCATGCGCCGTGCCCCTTGTAAATCTCGTCACGAATCTTCTCCCACGGAGCGTTCTTGAATTCGCCCGTCAGTTCACCCGGGACTGTGACCAGCGGGGGAAGTTTCTTGGGCTTGGCCTGCTTCCCTTGCAACACCAGCCGAAGACCCTGTTCCGTCAACGAACGGAAGGTCGTCTTTTCTTTTCGGGCAAGGCGTTGGGCGCGCTCGAAAAGATCATCGGCAATCTCAATGGTCGTCTTCATAATATGGGGACCCATATTCTCACGGATGGCGGCCCATATCAAGTGGTGCCTTTCAG
>CAZUUP010000002.1:5006-33564 GCA_964623105.1 uncultured Akkermansia sp. | reverse complement strand
CGGGCCGAGGTGATGCAGATCACGGATATTTTCCGGGCCAAGATCGTGGATGTGCAGCCCAAGAGCCTCACCATTGAGATCACCGGCAGCGAATCGAAGATCGAGAAGTTTCTCGATCTGATGAAGACTTTCGGCATCGTGGACCTGACCCGCACGGGGACGGTGGCGTTGCCGCGCAAATAGATTTCGGTCAACCAAACTCAATCAACCCACCACGTATCCATGGCTGCAAAGATTTATACCGACAAAGATGCTGATCTGAATGTGTTCAAAGGCAAGACGCTCGCAGTCCTTGGCTTTGGTTCGCAGGGACACGCCCATGCGCTGAATCTCAAGGACAGTGGTTGCAATGTGATCATCGGCCTGTACGAGGGCTCGAAATCCATCGCGGTCGCCAAGGACAAGGGCTTTGAGGTGGTGACCACGGGCGAGGCAGTGAAGCGAGCGGATGTCATTTTCGTCGCCCTGCCGGACACCAAGCAGGCGGCGGCATATGAAAAGGACATCGAGCCAAACCTGAAGAAGGGCAAAACCCTGCTGTTCAGCCACGGATTTTCGATTCATTTCAAGACGATCGTGCCGCCTGCCGATGTCAATGTGATCATGGTGGCGCCAAAGGGGCCGGGCCATATTGTTCGCCGGCAATTTACCGAGGGCAAAGGCGTGCCGAGCTTGATCGCCATCTACCAAAATCCCGGCAAGGACGCGAAGAAGATCGCCCTGGCTTGGGCGAAGGGGACGGGCGGCACCCGTGCGGGGGTGATCGAGACGACCTTCAAGGAAGAGACCGAGACGGATTTGTTTGGCGAGCAGACGGTGCTTTGCGGCGGTTGCAGCGCGCTGGTGAAGGCGGGCTTCGAGACCTTGGTCGAGGCCGGGTACTCGCCGGAGATGGCGTATTTCGAGTGCCTCCACGAACTGAAGCTGATTGTGGACTTGATGAACGAGGCCGGCATCAGCGGGATGCGGTTCTCGATCTCCGAGACGGCGAAGTGGGGTGATGTCAGCGTCGGTCCGAAGATCATCGATGCCAGCGTGAAGAAGCGCATGAAAGCGGCGTTGGCGGACATCCAGTCGGGCAAGTTTGCCCGGGAATGGGTCAAGGAATACAAGAGCGGCTATCCGCGTTACAATGCGCTGCTCAAGGCGGACGCAAATCACCCGATTGAAAAGGTGGGTGCCAAGCTGCGGTCGATGATGCCGTGGATGCAGAAACGCTCGATCAAGGGCGTGCAGGCGGCGTATTGAGTCCGGGTTCCGCAAGTGGCGGGTTTTTCAGAACCGGCCCCGGCGAGCGCTTCGTCGGCGGCCGGTTTCTTTTTACGGTTGGCGCAACTTTGGTTTTCTGGTGGTTTTCGAATGATGAACGATTAGACTGCGTGGTGTGAACCGATTTGCCGAAATCGCATTGTTGGTGCCGGGAATGCTTGTCATTCCGGCGGGTGCGTTGACGGCGGCGGGGGATGCCCAGGCGTTGGATGCCAAGGCCGCCTATCAGATCATAATTGACCGTAATCCGTTTGGCCTGCGGCCCCCGGCCCCTCCACCCTCGGCGGCGTTGCCAGACGCGCCGCCGCCCAAACCGCCGGCGACCTTCAAGCTGGTGGGGATCACGTCAATTCAGTCTCCTAAAAAGGCGCTCATTCTGAAAACCGAGTCGGCGCCCAATTCCAAGCCGAAATATCTGCGCATCGAGGAGGGGGGGCGTGATGGAGACGTCGATGTGCTGGCGATTGATGCGAAGGGGGGCACGGTCAAGATCGAGTATGCGGGTAGCACGTCGGTATTGAAGTTTGAAAAGGAGAACGTCAAGGCTGCCGCCGCCGCTGCGCCGCAGCCGAATTACGCAGCGATGCCGGGCGGCGGGTTGCCCCCGCCTCCGGCGATGAACGCCTTGGGTGGCGGTGCGGCGGTTTCCGGGTATCAGCCGCCGACGGTGGCGGTGCCGAGTCTGCCGGGTCGATTTACGGGCGGGCAGCCGGGGCCCTCTGGGGGGTATAACCCTTCTGCGCCGGGGGGGGCGATCCCGCCGCCGACCGGCAATGGGTCGCGATACAATTTACAGTTGAATCCTCCGTCCGGCACTGAACCGGTGCGCACAGTTCCGACGCGCACCTTGCGCATTTCGCCGGGCGGCGCTTCGCAGAATGTGGCTCCGCCCACGCCGGAAGCGATTGATCCGGCGGTGCAAACGATTCTCATTGAAGCCAACCGGCAGGCCACCGAGGCGCAGGTCCGCCGGGGCGAACTGCCGCCGTTGCCGCCCACCGAACTCTCGCCGAACCTGCCCTCGCCTTGATCGGGCGGAAGTGATGGTGTCTGGCGGCTGGTCGGCAGACTTTTGGCGAATGGGGGAGATTCCGATGTTTGAGCTTCCCGCATTCGTGGTGGATTGCCAGGCATCGCGGGCGCGGGTGAGGGGGGGGCTGCAATGCGGTGCGGCTGATTCGAAGCGGCTGCAAAGTCACCCACTCGTTTATTGCATGCGACCTTCGGGAGGTCTGCGTGGTGCGATGGTGATGATTTTATCAGAGGCAGAATCATCTTGCTCGAAGGGGGGTCGTTGTTACAGTCGCGACTCCTTTGCGCCGGAGCATGTCTGTGGGCGTGTTTTTCTGGCGGTGTTCTGGCGATTTTAACTAACCAACGAGCAGCAGCGTGAAACTTTTCAGCGGCAATTCAAACCGCCCCCTGGCGAAGGCGATCTGCGATTCCATTGGCATCGAGTTGGGCAAGTGTACGGTGGCGTCGTTTCCGGACGGCGAGACCTACGTGAAGATCGATGAGAATGTGCGGGGCGAGGACACCTACATCGTCCAGCCGACGTCGCCGCCGACCAATCAGAGCTTGATGGAGTTGTTCATCATGATGGACGCGTTGCGTCGTTCGAGCGCTTCGCGGATCACGGCGGTGATGCCGTTTTATGGTTATGCACGGCAGGATCGCAAGGATCAGCCGCGGGTGCCGATCACGGCGAAGTTGGTGGCGAATCTGCTGGTTGCCGCGGGGGCGAACCGGGTGCTGACGATGGACCTGCATGCGCAGCAGATTCAGGGCTTTTTCGACATTCCGGTGGATCACCTGTATGCCGCGCCGGTGATGTACGATTATTTGAAGTCGCTCAAGCTCGACCGCCTGGTGGTGGTGAGCCCGGATGTGGGAGGGTTGAAGATGGCGTATGCTTATTCGCAGGTGCTGGAGTCGGATCTGGCCATTGTGGCCAAGCGGCGAAAGAGCGCGACGGAGATCGAGTCGATGACGGTGATTGGCAACATCAAGAACAAGAACATCCTGCTGGTCGATGACCTGACCGAAACGGCCGGCACCCTGACGGCGGCGGCCAAGCTGTTGAAAGAGAAGGGTGCCAAGCGGATTTTGGCCTGCGTTTCGCACGCCATCCTCAATGATTTGGGGATCGAGCGATTGCGGAAATCAAATATTGACGAATTGATCACGACTGATAGTGTCCTCCGCCCTGCCATTGACGGGGTGCGGATTAAAACGCTGTCGGTGGCGGGATTGTTAGGCGAAGCCATCAAACGAATTCACAGTAATTCGTCGGTGACTTCGCTGTTTGAATTTAAAGGCGGGCGCACGAGTTGAGTCGCTGGCGCCGCGCAAAGACAGAAAAATTTTAGCACATGAAATCAGTACCCTTTACCGCCTATCCCCGCGCCGCCACCCGGCACAACCAGGTCAAGAAACTGCGCGCCTCCGGACGCATTCCGGCGGTGATTTACGGGGGCCAGACGGCTCCGCAGAACCTGGAAGTCCCGGTCAAGGAGCTGGAGGATTTGATTCACCACTCGGTGTCCGAGAACATTCTGATCAACCTGAGCGTGGCGAACGACCAGCGTCCGGTGCGGTTGGCCCTGGTGCAGGAGGTGCAGCACCACCCGCTCTCCGGTCTGGCGTTGCATGTGGATTTTCATGAAGTAGCCGAGAATGAAAAGGTCGTCATCACCGTGCCGGTCGAGAGCGTTGGCGAAGCAGCGGGTGTGAAGACGGGTGGTGGCACCTTGGAACACGTGCTGTTCAAGCTCAAAGTGCGGGCGCTGCCCAAGGATCTGCCGGAAGTGATCACGGTCGATGTGAGCCACCTCGAGGTGGGGCAGAGCATTCATCTCGGGGACATCAAACCGGGACCCGGGGTCGAGATTCTGGGCGACAAGCATATCTCAGTATTTGCGGTGGCCGAGCCGGTGACCGAGGCGCAGGAAGCCGAGGCGGCGGCGGCAGCGGGAGCCACGACTGCGCCGGAGATGATCAAGGAAAAGAAGGAAGAAGGCGCGGCGGATGCGGCAGCCAAACCGGAAGGCAAGGCAGACGCCAAGGGTGGCGACAAAGCTGCGGCCGACAAGGGCGCCGAGAAGAAGCCCGAGAAGAAGAAGTAATGGCCGGGTGCCGCGGGGCGCTTGGGCTCCGGTTGATGCCGCGACATGGAGAACGTGTTTCTCATTGTTGGTCTCGGCAACCCGGGCAGCGAGTACGCAAACACGCGGCACAATGCCGGTTTCCGCGCGGTGGAAACCTTGGCAGACCGGTGGCGGGTGGGCTGGAACCTGGAAAAGAAGTTCCAGGCACGACTGGCCAAGGCCGAGCGGGATGGGCGTCGGGTGGTGCTTTGTGAGCCGCTGACGTTCATGAACCTGAGCGGCGAAGCGGTGCGGGCAGTGATGAGTTTTTACCGGGTGCCGACCGGGCGGTTGCTGGTGCTGGTGGACGATGCGGACCTGCCGTTCGGCGAGATCCGGTTGCGTCCGCGGGGCAGCAGCGGCGGACACCACGGGCTGGACTCGGTGGCGCAGCATGTGGGCGGACCGGACTATGCGCGGTTGAAGATCGGGATCGGCCGGAAGCGCGAGGGCCAGCGGCAGATTGCCGGGTTTGTGCTGAGTCCGTTTGATGCGGTGGAAGCAGGTTTTGTGGAAAAGATCATGGTGCGGGCGGCCGACCAGGCTGAGTGCTGGATGGCTGAAGGCGCCGAAAAGGCAATGAACAAGTTTAACGGGGTGGCTGTGCCCTCCGTGCAATGAACGCGATGAAAAAATACGAAGGGCTGTTTATTCTCAACACCTCGGGCCGGGAAGAGGGCGTGAAGGAAATGATCGACAAGATCACGGCGGACATCAATGCCGCGGGTGGCCGGGTCGAGACGGTGCAGAAGATGGACAAGCGGCCGTTTGTGCGGGTGACCGACAAGAAGCACACCTCGGGTTTCTACGTGAACGTGATCTTCGAGGTGAATCCGTCCGCAATTTCCGCGCTACGCAACAAGTTCAGCCTGAACGAGGAGATTTACCGTGTTGTGTTCACGGTGGCGCCGGAAGCGTCGGCGCTGGTTGCGGCTGCCAAGTAGGAGCGGTCATGGCCAACTTCAACAAAGTCATTCTGGCGGGGAATCTGACCCGCGATCCGGAGTTGCGGTACACGCCAAAGGGAACGGCCATCGTGCGGTTGACGTTGGCCATCAACCGGACGTGGAAAAGTGAAACCGGAGAAAACAAAGAAGAGGTGTCGTTCATCGACGTGGATGCGTTTGCCCGGCAGGCGGAGGTCATTGCCCAGTATCTGAAGAAGGGGCGTCCATTGCTGGTGGAGGGTCGGCTGCGACAGGACACTTGGGAGGACAAGCAGACCAACCAAAAGAAGAGCAAGATCCTTGTGGTCTTGGAGAATTTTCAGTTTCTTGATTCGGGCCGTGGTGGCGCGGGCGGTGCGGGTGGAGGCGAGCCCCAGGGAGTGGCGGAACCGCCCCGATCCCGGCCGACGGCGCCGTCCCGACCGGCGGCAGCCGCTGAGCCGTCCGAGGGGGCGCCTCCCGACGAGGATGATGTGCCGTTCTGAGTTAATTTATCCGCGGCCGATGGCGCGGATGATCCGGTTTATATCCAAATTTTATGCCAAAAGTTGAAGTCATTCTAACCCACAATATCGTTGGTCTGGGCGCTGAGTCCGATCAGGTGAAGGTTGCCGCGGGATATGCCCGCAACTATCTGTTGCCGCACAAGCTGGCGATTCCGCTGACGGGTGCGAACAAGCGGCGGCTCGAGGTGCTCAAGCAGCGGCGGGCCGAGCGTGAAGCCAACGAGCTGAACAGCATGAGCGAGCTGGGCCGCAGTCTCTCGAAGATCACGGTGACGGTTGCGGTCAAGACCGGTGACGACGGCAAGATGTTTGGTTCCGTGACGGCCGGGACGATCGCTGACGAATTGAAGAAGCAGCTCGATGTGGCGCTCGACAAGAAGAAGATTCACCTCGAAGCGCCGATTCGTGCGCTGGGTGAATACGAGATCGAATTGCGCTTGCACGCGGACGTGAAGAGTTCGTTGAAGGTGCGCGTGGAGAGCACGACCCCGCCCGCCAAGGTCGAGGCGGCCCCCGCGCCTGAAGCCAAGGAGGGTGGTCGCGGTCGGGAAGCGCGGAGTTCCGCGCGGGCCGAAGGCAAGGGCGAGGCGAAGCCGGACGCGAAGCCGGAACGCCGGGGACGTCCGGCCAAGGAATAGCCGCGAGAGTTTTTTCGCAGGGCAGGCCCGCAATGGCCTGCCCTTTTTTTTGCCGGAAGATTTTGGATCATCGTGCCGGGCCGGCCTGAAGAAAGCGGGTCGGGGCCGGCATGATTCGGATGAGCCGCACCGCGTGTGGCGCCGGGCTGCTGGCAAGGGCCGGGTGACGGTGTTCTAACAGCAAAACCTTTGACGCTTACCGGGGGTTCCCTTAGGTTCGCCAGCCAATTCGCGACGCATCATGCTTGGTTTTCTCCTCAAAAAAATCATCGGAACCCGCATGGAGCGGGAGGTGAAGAAACTGCGGCCGCTGGTCGGTCGCATCAACGAAATCGAAGCGACCTACCAGAGTCTGTCGTTGGAGGACTTGCGGAAGAAGACGGCGGACTGGAAGGCGAAGTTTGCGGCGATCGAGGATCCCAAGGAACTGGCGCGGGCGCTGGATGAGGCGCTGCCGGAAGTGTTCGCCGCCGTCAAGAATGCGTGCCGCCGGCTGTGTGGCACGGAGGTGATGGTGCGGGGGCACAATTTGAAGTGGGACATGGTCCCGTTTGACGTGCAGTTGATTGGTGGGGCGGCATTGCATCGCGGGACGATCGCGGAAATGGCGACGGGTGAGGGCAAGACGCTGGTGGCGACGCTGCCGGTGTTTTTGAATGCGCTTGCCGGGCGCGGGGTGCATGTGGTGACGGTGAACGATTATCTCGCCGCCCGTGACAGCGAGTGGATGGGGGCGGTTTACAAGCTGCTGGGCCTGACGGTTGGTTGCATCCTGCATGACCAGACGCCGGCGGTGCGGCGCGAGCAGTATGCGTGTGACATCACGTACGGGACGAACGCCGAGTTTGGATTTGATTACCTGCGCGACAATGGCATGGCGTCGTCGGCTGCCGAGCAGGTTCAGCGGGGGCATTATTTTGCAATAGTGGACGAGGTGGACTCGATCCTGATCGACGAGGCGAGGACGCCGCTGATCATCAGCGGCCCGGCGGTTCTCAAGGTTGAGAACAAGCATTACGAGGAACTGAAGCCGGCGGTCGATTCGCTGCACCGGGCGCAGGTGCGGTTGAGCAACCGCTTTGTGGCCGAGGCGGAGGAGTTGCTGCGCAAGCTGCGGCCGGCCGACGGGGCGAACCCACAGAACCCGGAGGCGGTGGAGCGGGAGATCGGCTTGTTGTTGTACCGCGCCAAGCTGGGGCACCCCCGGTCGCCCGAGTTGATGCGGGTGCTGGAGGACCCGGCGAATCTGAAGCTGATGAACAAGGCGGAGCTGGAGTTGCACGCCGATCAGTCGAAGAAAGACCTCTACGCGCAGAAAGAGGAGCTGTTTTTTGCGATCGAGGAGAAGAGCCACGAGGCGGATTTGACGGAGAAGGGGCGGCAGTTCCTGAGTCCGAAGGATCCGGACGCTTTCATGCTGCCGGACATCATCACGGCGTTTCACGAGATTGACAACGGCCCGGAAAAGGATCCGCGGAAGCGGATGGAGGCAAAGCTTAAGCTGCAGCAGGAGTTTGAGACCAAGGCCGAACGCATCCACGTCACTTCGCAGTTGTTGAAGGCATTCACCCTGTACGAGCGCGATGTGCAGTATGTGGTGAAGGACAACAAGGTGATCATCGTGGACGAGAACACCGGGCGCATGATGACCGGGCGGCGCTGGAGCGACGGGTTGCACCAGGCGGTGGAGGCCAAGGAGGGCGTCGAGGTGGAGCGCGAGACGCAGACGTATGCGACGATCACGATCCAGAACTACTTCCGGTTGTATCGGAAACTGGCGGGCATGACCGGCACGGCGGAGACCGAGGCCAATGAGTTTTTCGACATCTACAAGCTCGGGGTGATGGTGATCCCGACGAACAAGCCCTGCCTCCGCAAGGATGCGAACGACACGGTTTACAAGACCAAGCGCGAGAAATTCAACGCGGTGGTGGCGGAGATTGAGACGGTACACCGGCAGGGCCGGCCCATCCTCGTGGGCACGGTGTCGGTGGAGAGCAGCGAGCATCTGTCGCGGATGCTCAAGAAGGCCGGGATTGTACATGCGGTGCTGAATGCGAAATTTCACGAGCAAGAGGCTGAAATCGTCGCGCGCGCGGGGCAGCGTGGCGGCGTGACGATTGCGACGAACATGGCGGGCCGCGGGACGGACATCAAACTGGGGGTCGGGGTTGCGGAGTTGGGTGGGTTGCACGTGGTGGGGACGGAGCGGCATGAATCGCGGCGGATCGACCGGCAGTTGCGGGGACGTTGCGCGCGGCAGGGCGATCCGGGTTCGTCGCATTTCTTCATCGCGCTGGAGGACGATTTGATGCGGTTGTTTGGCTCGGACAACATCGTGAAGGTGATGGAACGGATGGGGCTCAAGGAGGGCGAGGAACTGGAGCATCCGTTGCTCAACCGGTCGATTGAAACGGCGCAGAAGCGGGTCGAGCAGCACAACTTCCAGATCCGCAAGCGTACGCTCGAGTATGACGATGTGATGAACAAGCAGCGGGAGGTCATTTATGGCTTCCGCAATGACATCATCAATCACGCTGACGTCCGCGACCGCCTGATGGACATCATGGAAGAGGTGGTGATCCAGAAGATCGAGGAATTCACGCGGTCGGATGCGGACGTGCCGGAGTGGCCGTTACGGGGTTTGGTGGACTGGGTGAACCTGAACTTTCCCCTCGGCATGCCCGAGGAGGAAATGGTCAAGGCCGCCAATGCCGGGAAGGAAACGCCGGTGCCGGGTTCGGCTTTCGACGGGTTGACGCCGGCGCAGTTTGCGTTGTGTCAGTTCATTTCCAACAGCATTCGCAATGCCTATGACCTGAAGATTTCCTTCGAGGACAAGGAGGCGCTGCAGGCGGTGGAGCGGTACACGATGCTCAGCGCGATCGACAAGTTGTGGCAGGAGCATCTGTACAACATGGACAGCCTGCGAAACAGCATCGGCTTGCGGGCGTATGGGCAGCGGGATCCGTTGATCGAGTACAAGGCGGAGGCCTTCCAGTTGTTCGGCGACCTGATGGTGAACATCAAGACGGAGATTTGTCACAATATCTTCCGCAGCGCGTCGAGCATGATGGCCTTCGAGCAGTTTCTGCACAACCTGCCGGCCAAGACGGTGCATCAGGACGTCAGCGCCTTTGGCCAGGCTGGAGGTGGTACTGCCTCGGGAAATTCCGCGACGCAGGTCACGCGGGGCGGGACCGGGGAAGGCAGTCCTGCGGACATGGTGTCGGAAGCGGCCACGGAGTTGGCGAAGTCCAAGCCGGTCCGGACGGGGCCGAAGGTGGGGCGCAACGATCCGTGTCCGTGTGGAAGCGGGAAGAAGTTCAAGCAGTGTTGCGGGAAGACCGCGTGAGCGCGCTTCTGGGCCATGGACAACTGGCGGTTGCGGAACGGAGCGATCCGACGGAGAGTATCGGCGGGATAGAATGCGGAGAGTGGCAGCTATGAAAATCTTGAAGACAATTGCAGTGTGGGCGTTGGTGGCGGGTTTCGTCGGCGTGGCGGCGGCGGCGGACAAGGCTGCCACCAAGGCGAAGCCGTATCCGTTGAAGACGTGCATCGTGGCCGATGAAAAGCTGGATCACGACACGTTCACGTTTGTTTATCAGGGGCAGGAGTTCAAAATCTGCTGTGAGAGTTGCAAGAAGGACTTCGACAAGGCGCCGGCCAAGTACGTGAAGAAACTGGCGGCCGCCACGCCCAAGAAATGACGCGGACGGGCCGGCCGGCCACCGCGGGCGGGCGAGAGGGGGGCGTGGAAATGAGATTGCCTCCGGAGGGGGAGGTATGGATTTGGCGGGTGCCGTTGACCGGGGCGGAGGCTGGCGAATTCGAGGGAAGTCTGTCGGGGGATGAATTGAGCCGGGCAGGGCGGTTTGTTTTTGCACGGGACCGGGTGCGCTTCGTCGCTGCGCGCGGTTGGTTGCGAAAGATATTGGGAGAGGTTTTGGCGGTGGTGCCGGCCGAGGTGAAGTTTTCCTATGGCGAGTGGGGCAAGCCGGAAATTTCCGGCGAACTTTCGCGAAGTGGGGTATGCTTCAACAGTTCGCATGCGGGCGATGCCGGGGTGATTGCGGTGTCGGTGCGAATGAGATTGGGAGTCGATGTGGAGGCGGTGAGGGGCGACATGGACATGCCATTGGTGGCGCGCAGTCATTTTTCGATCCGGGAGTTTGGGGATTGGTCGCGACTTGCGGACGGGGAGCGAGAGGCGGGGTTTTTCCGCTGTTGGGTGCGGAAGGAAGCGTATTTGAAGGGGTTGGGAACCGGGGTTTCGCGCGGGTTGAACAATTTTTCGGTCAGTGTCTCGGCAGACGCCCCGGCTGCGCTGCTGGAAGATGAGTTGTCTCCCGGGGCGCCAGCGCGGTGGGTGTTGCGGGATCTGGCGGTGGAGCAGGGGTTCGCCGGATGTGTGGCGGTTGAAGGGAAACCCTTGGTTTTACGGTATTTCGATGGAAAAAGCTTTTGACTTCGCGGCGGCTTGGGAATACTCAACTACTTATCAATATGCCACGACTCGTCGTCCTTTCAGAGGGATACACAGGACGCGCTTATGACCTGAAGGTGGAAAAAACCACGGTCGGGCGGGTGGAGGATAATGCGTTTCAGATTCCGGACGCCTCGGTGTCGAGCCACCATTGCGAAATCATCCTCCAAGGCGAAGAGGTTCTGATCAAGGACCTGAATTCGACCAACGGGACGTTCATCAATGACCAACCGGTGACCGAAGCGGTGCTCAAACCGAGCGAAACGTTGCGGTTGGGGAATATCGAACTCCGCCTCGAAGTTGCCCCGCCGCCGGCCCCGGCGAAGAAGGTGCTTGATCGTACCCAGGTGATGAACCAGGGGGTGAAGGCGAGCGAACTGGAATCGGAAACCAAGACGATCAAGTTCGACAAGAACTCGCCGTTTCAGAAGAAGTCCAACAAGTCGGCCAAGGTGTTCATCGCGGTCGGTATTCTGCTTTTCATCGTGGTCATCGTGGCCCTGGTGGTGGCCTTCAAGCAGTTGGGCGGAGGCCTGTGAGCGGCGGCGGTTATTCCGGGACGCCGGTTTCCTTCAACCATCCGGCGACATCCACAGCGGAGTAGGTGATCAGGATGTCCGCGCCGGCGCGGCGCATTCCGAGGAGTGATTCCAGCACGACAGCGCGTTCGTTGATCCAACCGTTGGCGGCGGCGGCCTTGATCATCGAGTATTCGCCGCTGACGGCGTAAGCGGCGGTCGGATAGCCAAAGGTGGTTTTGACCCGTTGGAGGATGTCGAGGTACGCGAGGGCGGGCTTCACCATCACGATGTCGGCACCCTCGGCGATGTCGAGCGCGACTTCGCGCAGGGCTTCCCGGGCGTTGGCGGGGCTCATCTGGTAACTGCGGCGGTCGCCAAATTGGGGGGCAGATTCAGCGGCTTCGCGGAACGGGCCATAGAATGCGGAGGCGAATTTGGCCGCGTAGGCCATGATCGGTATGTGCGGGAATTTGTGCTGATCGAGGCTCTGGCGGATGGCGCGGACGCGGCCGTCCATCATGTCGCTCGGGGCGACGATGTCCGCGCCGGCCTCCGCGTGGCTAAGGGCGGTTCGGGCCAGCAGTTTCAGGCTGGGGTCGTTTTCAATCTCCCAGCCATGGGCGTGTTTATGGACGAGGCCGCAGTGGCCGTGGCTCATGTATTCGCACAGGCAAACGTCGGTGACCACCAGCAGGGCGGGAAACTCCTTTTTCAGCGCCCGGACGGCTTGCTGGACAATGCCGTTTTTGGCAAAGGCGCCGGTGGCCTGTTCGTCTTTGGTGTCGGGGATGCCGAAGAGCAGCACGCCGGGGATTCCGGCGGACATTGCGCGGGCTGCCTCGCGGAGCAGTTCGTCGATCGAGAGCTGAAACACGCCGGGCATTGACTTGATGGGGCGGCGTTGCTTCCGGCCGCTGCGGACGAAGAGTGGTAGTATCAGATGCTGTGGACCCAGTGTGGTTTCGGCCAGCATGCGGCGCAGCGGGGCTGACTGGCGGAGGCGGCGTGGGCGATAGTCGGGAAAACCAGCGGGAGGGAAGGGGTTCATGGCAAGAGCGGGAGGGGACGGCGGCGGGTGGCGGCGCGGGCGGGGCTGGGAAGCTGGCGTGCGCGGATCAATTCTGTTCCGGACGTGGGCGGTGGAGGCCGACGGAGTGGGCGATGTCGTCGAACTCCTCGGAGCTGACCTCTTCAAGCCGCTTGCCTTTGGCGTGAAGCTTTTCGTTGATCTTGATGACTTTCTCGGTCATCTGCTCGTGGGTGTCTTTCGAGCCCCCGACCAGGGCGAAATTGTCCCCGGTGGTCACCCGCTTGTGTCCGTCGGAGTCCAATCCCACACCGAGCATCACCGCCTTCTTGGTGGGCGCGGTTTTCTTTTTCTGGGGCGAGTTTGACATGCGCGGGAAAGTAGGCGCTGAGGGTTTGAAGTCAAGAATGCGGGGGTTCGCCCGCCTCGGAATTACGCCGTGGCGGGGCACGCGCCGCCGGTGAGGAAATTCCAGATGGCTTTGAATCCCTTGAGGAGACCGACATCCTGAACCCCGTTGAAGCCATAGGCGCGGGCAATGGTCTCTTCGTGCGAGCGATAACGGGGCGGGAGGATCAGGACGCGTTCTGAATCCGAACTGGCGGCGGACGGCAGGACCAGTAGCTCGGGATAAACCAAGCCGCGTCCGACGACGTACCGGGCCGGGGGCAGCTCGATCCGGCGTGATGGCAGAACGAGAAATGGGCGGTAAACGAAGGCAAGCCGGCCATCGGCTTCCTTGACGAGGCGCCCGTAGGTGCGGATGGGCGTGGCGCCAATCCGCTCGGCGGTGAACATCTTGTTGGCGACCGGGTCCGGGGTGAACCGGCCGTGCCGCCACGTAAACCAGTCCCACGAGTAAACCGCGCCAAACCACATGAGGCGGAAGGACCATCCGGCGAGCAGGAACGCGGCAAGGATCAGCACGAGCGACCACGTGGCGCCCACCCAGGCATTGCTGAAAGCCGTGGCGGTAACGGTGGATAGCAGGAAAAGGCGGACCGATTTGAGCGCGGTGTCCACGGTGGTGAAAGGGCTGATGAGGATCAGGACGTTGATGGTGTGCGAGACCAGCCACACGGCGGCGAACGCGACGATGGCGAAGGGCACCATGAGCGCGTTCCACGCGGCGGACGCATCGATGACGGCGAGGTTGGTCCCGAGAAAGGCGCTCGCCGTGGGTTGGTGGGAGAAGATCGACGCGGCCAGCGGGATAAACAAACCGGCGGCAATGAGGGCGCTGAGTTTGTTTTCGATCAACTCGGCGATGTCGAACGGCTTTTTCAAAGCGCTGGGAGCGGCGGTGCCGAGGATGTCTTTGGCGGTGATGAGACCGACGATGATGAGGGCCGGGAGCCAGAACAGGGGGTTGGCGTACCAAGGCATCGGTCCGCGACTGGCGGCCGGGATTTTCTGCCACTGAAAATACTGCCAGGCACCGACCGCGCCCATGCCGAGCAGCGGGGAGATGGCGACCCCGGTGATCATCGAGATGGTTTGAGCCATCTGTTCGGCACCGGGGACTGACACGGCGGTTGCGGCGGGGCGGGACTCGGATTTGGCCGGGGTGCCGGCGGCGCGGGTGATGACGGGGAACAGGGCGATGCCCGCGATGAGCACCGCGCCGAGCAGCCAGGGAAGCAAGCGTTTCATGGTCGATAACCGGCGGAAATTCCGGCCGGCGAACAGAGACCGTTCCCCAGTTCGCGGGAAGTGTAAAGGGGCGTAATCAGAGCCGCCGGGCGGGCGGGTGTCGGTGACCGGCCCGGTCGCCTTGAGCTGTGGCACCTAGCCGGCGAGACCGCTCAAAGTGCCGGTGCTGTCGCCGAGCGAATGGACTTTGATGCTCATGCGATCGAGCATGGCGAGCCACAGATTGTTGAGCGGCGTTTCCTTGGGATAAACAATGTGCCGGCCGGGCTTGACGGTGCCGCAGCCCTTGCCGAGGAGCAGCACGGGGAGATTGTCGTGGTTGTGGGCGTTGCCGTCGGAATTGCCGCTGCCGTAGGCGATCATGCAGTGATCGAGGAGGTTGCCGTCGCCTTCCTTCACGGAGCGGAGCTTGGTGAGCATGTACGCGAGCTGCCGGATGTGGAAGCGGTTGATCTCGGCGATCTTTTCGAGTTTTGCGGCTTCGTTGCCGTGGTGCGAAAGGTCGTGGTGCCCCTCGCGCACGCCGATGAAGGGGTAGGGCTTGTTGCTGCCCTCGTTGGCGATGACGAAGGTGCAGACGCGGGTGGTGTCGGTCTGGAAAGCCAGGGCCATGAGGTCGCCCATGAGGCGGATATGTTCCTCGTAGGTGGCCGGGATGCCGGCCGGGGCGGTGACGCCTTCGGGAGCCTTGGGTTCCGGGAACTTGCCGGCGCGTTCGATGCGCTGCTCGATGTCGCGGACGGAGCTGAAATACTCGTCCAACTTCTGCTGGTCGTGTTTGCTGACCTTGCCCTGCAGTTCGCGGTAATCCTCGCGCACAAGGTCGAGGATGCTCTTGCGTTGGGCGTCGCGCTGCTGGCGTTCCTTGCTGGAACCGGCGCTGAACATGCGTTCGAAGACCAGCTTGGGGTTGACTTCCTTGGGCAGCGGTTGCGTGGCGGAGCGCCAGGACATGGTGGACGAGTAGAGGCAGCTGTAGCCGCTGTCGCAGTTGCCGGCCATGGCACCAGCTTCGCAGCCAATCTCGAGCGAGGGCAGCCGGGTTTGGTCGCCAATGCGCGAGGCGACGACCTGATCGACGGAGATGCCGGCGCGAATGTCCGTGCCGTCGGTCTTGCGGGGTTGGGCTCCGGTTAAGAAGGCGGTGAGGGCGCGGGCGTGGTCGCCGCCGCCGTCACCATGTGCGCGGGCCTTGTCGGCGGTAAGCCCGGTGAGCACGGTCAGGTAGTCGCGATGTTCGGTCAGGGGTTTGAGCAGGTCGGGCAGGTCGAAGCCGACACCTTCGGCCGTGGGCGTCCACAGCTTCATGTTCTTGCCGTTGGGCACGTAAATGAACGCCATGCGATTGGGGGCGGCCTTGGATTCCTTGGTGCCGGCGGCCCACGAGGTCAACGGCCCCATGGCTTCCAGCCAGGGCAGGGCGAGAGTGGCGCCGAGGCCGCGGAGGACGGTGCGACGGGAGACATGGAGGTTGGTGCTCATTGAGATGGTTCCTGTTGTTGACTTAACTCGGTGCCGCGCCGCATACGGAACGGATCGCTTTTCACAATGGCGGCCACGAGCGCGGAGAACTTGTAATCGTTCCGGCCGAGTGCTTCGCCGATTTGTTTGACGGCGCGGGCGTCATAATATTCCAACCCGCGTCCGAGGGCGAAGATCAGGAGTTTTTCGGTGAGGTTGCGGACGACCAGTTCGCGTTTGCCTTTAAGGATTTGCTTCAGTTCGGCCGGCCCTTGGAACGACCTGCCGTCGGGCAAAGTTCCGGATGCATCGATGGAGGCGGTCCCGTCTTGGGTGCGATAGGCGCCGATGGCATCGTAGTTTTCGAAGGCGAAGCCGAGGGCGTCCATCTGGGTGTGGCAACTGGCGCAGTTGGGGTTGGCGCGGTGTTGTTCCATGCGTTGGCGGAGGGTGCCAGTGAGCTGTTTCTGGGCTTCGAGTTCGGGCGCGCCGGGCGGCGGCGGCGGCGGCGGCGTGCCGAGAATTTGTTCGAGGACCCAGCGGCCGCGTTTGACGGGAGAGGTGCGGGTGGGGTTGGAGGTGACGGTGAGGATGCTGGCCTGGGTGAGCAGTCCGCCGCGTTCTTTCATGGGCAGGGAGACGCGGACGAAATCGTTGCCCTGAATGGATTGACCGCCGGGGCGCTTGTCTTTGCCTTTGGCGTTCATCCAATTGCCGGCGGTGTCGGCGATCCCGTAATGGCGGGCCAGCGGGCCGTTCAGGTAGGTGAAATCGCCATCGATCAAGTCGAGAATGCTGCGGTCTTCGCGAACGATTTCAGCGAAGAAGAGCTCGGTCTCGCGCAGCATCGCGGTGCGCAGACCATCGGAAAAGTTCGGAAAGAGTTTGGTGTCGGGCGCGAAGGTCTGGAGGCGGCGGAGTTGCAGCCATTGCAGGGCGAAGTTCTCGACGAGCGAGCGAGCCTTGGGGCTGCGCAACATGCGTTGGACCTGGGCTTCGAGATTGGCGGCGAGCTGATTTTTGGCGGCGAGTTCGAAAAGCTCGGCGTCCGGCATGGTGCTCCAGAGAAAGTACGAAAGGCGCGAGGCCAGTTGAAAATCGTCGAGCGGGTGGGCTTGGGGTTGGGTCGGGCGGTCGTCGAGTTCCACGCGGAACAGAAACTTGGGCGAGACCAGCACGGCCTGGAGGGCGAACTGGATGCCCGTTTCCCAGCTCTGCCCGCGGGCTTCGGTGCTTTCGACGATCCGGGTCAGACGGTCGATTTCCGCCGGCGTGGCGGGACGGCGGAAGGCGCGCGTGGCGAGCCGGGTGATGATTTCGCGGGTCTGCTCGGCTTTCGGCCGGCCCGGCGTGCAGGTCATGATGCGGCGATGGCTGAGCGGGCGGGTGTCGGCCGGGCCGGTGAGTTCGACATATTCGACAAAGAGCATCCGCGGGAGTTCGCCGGCGCCGGAGGGGTTGAGAAGCTTGATGCCGGCTTTGAAGCTGGCGGGTTCGGTGGAAAACTTGTGCTCCAGAATTTCCGGCTTCTTTTGCGTGGCGGTTATCTCAAAGGTCTGCACTTCCTTGTTGCCGATGATCAGGGCGGCCCGCACCGGGTCCGAGCCGTCGGGTGAGAGCGCGTAAACACGGACGCGCAGGATGTACTCGCCGTCGAGGCCGAGCTTGTAGTCGGTGAAGAGCGAGCCTTTGTCGATCGAACGGAAGCCGCCCGGGAAGTTGCCGCCGGGCTCGAGATAGCGGGCGGCCTGGCGGCGAACCGGGGGCTTGGGGACGTTGGTGACGATGGCGGCGCTGGCGATGTTTTCCGCGGCGGCGAGGTAACGTTCCATCAGGACGGGGGAGAGCGTCAGCACGTCGCCGATGTTGTCGAAACCGTGGCCGATGTCGTCGGTCGGGAAATCTTCCGCCGGGTTGAAATCGACCCCGGCCAGATCGCGGATGGTGTTGGCGTATTCGGTGCGGTTGAGGCGGCGGATGGTGACGCGGCCGGGGTCGGGTTTGGCGGTGTTTTCAGCGTGTTCCATCGCGGATTGCACGGCGCGGGTGAAGGCTTCGATTTCCGCGGGGGCGGGCCGGGGTTTCTTCTTGGGCGGCATCTCGCCCGAGGCGGTCTGGCTCAGAACGCTCTGCCAGAGCTTGCGCTGCTTGAGCAGCGAGGACTCGGATTTCAGAGGGAGCAGGTTCAGTTCGCCCTTCTGGGTTTTGTCGTTGTGGCACTCGACGCAGTGCTGCTCGAAGAATGCCGGGGCGACTTTCGCAAAGGCGGCGGGGTCGGCCGGGTTCGCGGCGGCGGCCAGGGGCGTGACCGGCAGGCTGCAATATACCGCGACGGCCAAGCCGGCCAGAAGGGCTGGAATTGGCAAGGGGCGATCTCCCAAAATGCGGCCGACTGCTGAGGTTGACATCATTCGCGAGGAAAGACTCGCCGGGCCTTGCGGAGATTCAGACGGGGACAGATGGAATGCCCGGCATGGCTCAACACCGATGTTCGTCGGGGGCAGCGTCCGCGGATTGGCCGCGGACGCCGGACTTCTGCCCCGCCGCTCACTGAGCGATGACCAGTTTGTGCTTCACGGGCACAATCGCCTTGCGGACCTCGGCGTCGAGGGCTTCCTGCCGGGCACCGAGACGTTTGCGGATGGTGGCGAGGGCGGTGGCGACCTCGGCATCGCCCTTCACTTCGGCGGGAAGATTGCGGAAGCCGGTGATGACTCCCTTGATCATCGTGGTTTCAAAATTCTGCTTGGCAGCGACGGCGCCGAGAACTTTTTGGAAGGCGTCGTCGAAGGGGGTGGCGGGAAATTCGGCGGCGAGGTTGACGCCGGCTTCGAGTTGTTCGCGGCTAAACTCCTGGGTCGCCTTGCCCCATGTCACTTTTGCCTTGGGTGCGGTGAGATTTTTCACTTTGAGGGTGAAGCGGTTCAGATCCTGATTGAACGGGAAATGCGCGGCGATGCTGCGGGTGCTGCCGGAATTCTTCGGGTCGGCATCGAAGCAAAAGGGATAGCGGGTGCTCTCCAATTCAACGCCGGCGCCGGCTTTGCCGAGGACCTTGTGGCCACCGGTGGCCGTGGTGTCGCCGTTGAGATCGACGGTGATCTCGCCGATGTTGCCGTCCACGCCGAGGGCTTTGAGGAAGGCGTAGGCCATGATGAGATGGCCGTTGGGCCCGGGATGGAAACCGTCGCGTCCGCAGACGTCGTATTCCGCGCCGAGGGCGGCTTTGGCCTTGGTCATCGCGTCGATCATGGGGCGGTGGACATCGGCGAAGGTCTGGTTGAATTCGCCGGCCAGCTTGCGACCGATGGCGCCGAGTTGGGAAAGATTCTGGTTGTAGCCGTCGGCGGAGTTGCCGGAGCCGAAGCTGGTCCGGGGGCCGAAATACTTGGTGTCCACCGCGCCGGGGCTGCCGACCACGATGTGCTTCACGCCGGCGGCCGCGAGTTTCTTGATCACCGTGCGCATGTTGTTCTCGTAGTTCTTGCCGATCGTTTCATCGAACGGGCGGTAACTGCCGTCGTTCATGCCGTAGCAGGTTGTGGCAACGGTGGGCTGGAAAGCGGCGAGATCGTTCTCCAACCGGCCTGCGAAACCGCCCGCCGTCTCGCCACCCCAGCCGAACTGGAACACCTTGATGTCCTGCCTGCCGGTGCAGGCGACCAGATAGGCCTCCATGAACTTGCTGTAGAGCTTCTGCTCGGTGATCGAGTCGCCGATGATGGCGACCCGGGCGTCGGGCGGCAGGGCGCCGGCGGCGCGGGTGGTGGGAGTCGAGGCGAGCAGGGTGCCGAGCAGGCAACCGGCGAGGAAGGCGGAGCGGGTGTAGTGGGTCATCGGCGAGTTTGGATGGGGATGGGGCGGCTTTATTCAGAAAGTGGGCGGGAAAATTCGCGCGTTCGTGCCACGGTGGGTGATGGTTGGGCGGGGGCTCCGGGGAAAGAAAAAGCCCGGACTCGCGGGGAGTCCGGGCTGTGAGGAGGTTAGAGGTGACGATTACTTCGCCGGAGCCGGAGCCGGAGCCGGGGCAGGGGCGGGGGCGGGCGCGGCGGCAGGGGCTTCGACTTTGGCCGGTGTGCCGAGCTTGCCGTCGGTCCATTCGTGGATCTTGCCGAACTTGTTCAGCACGGTGTAGGCGATGGCCAGGATGATGACGAACACGATGATCTTGGGCCACGGGCTGGCGGGTTCGGCATAGGGATCGACCGGGTTGTATTCGGAGCCGGCGGGGAGTTTGGCCACGTCGGTGAGGGCGCCGCCGAAGGGCACGTTGAGCTTGGCCTTGGCGTTCACGGCCCAGCCGTTGGCGTCCAGGATGGGGCCGAGGTTGCGTTGGCGGAGCTTGAGCCAGGCCACGAGCATCGAGGGGCCGGAGATGGCGAGGATGATGCCCAGAATTCCGAGCGGCATCCACATGCCAAGTCCGATGAAGCCGGAGATCAGCCCGCCGAACAAGGTGCCGATGGCACCGACACCAACGCCCAGCGCGGCGACGACGCCCACGTCGAACTTCTTCGGCTCGGGCGGCGGGGCCTTGGTTTTGTCCGCATTCGCGACCGCCGTGGCGGCACCCGCGACCTTGGCGTCGGCGGCGGCTTCCGCGGCGGCGGCGCGCTTGGCGGCCATTTCCTCGATCATCCGGACGAACTTTTTGTAGGGTGCCCAGAAGGCTTGGCGGATGCTGATCGGGTTGTCGATGATCTTGGTGATGGTGGCGTCCCAGTCGCGGCCTTTGCGATCGTAGAAGATGCCGTTACGGCCGACCATGAGGTTGTCGGAGTCGCCGTCGGTGAAGGCGGCGGCGATGGTCATTTTTTCGCCGGAGGGGCGGGTGCAGTCCACATAGGCGAGGTAGGCTTTGGCGAGGCCGGCCATGGCCGCGTGTTTGCCGCCGTCGTTGACGTGGACGCAGAGTTCGCAACTGCGGCCGTCGAGGTAGAGGGTGCCGGCCTGGAAGATGGCCTTGGCGCTGCGGCTGTAGAAGTCGCGGAAGGCGACGAAGTTGTTGACGAGTTTGTAGAGGTCGCGGTTGAGGCGGACCAGTTTTTCGACGGAACCGATGGCGGCGGCCTCGGGTTCGAGGGCTTTGTCCTTGGTGATCAGGGAGCCGATGGTTTCCTTGGCCTTGCTGGCGAGGATGTCGCGGACGCGTTTGAGGCCGAGTTTTTCGACGCTGGCGCCGGCCTTGGCGGCGGTCCAGGCTTCATAGGCGGCGACTTTGGCGGCGATGGAGGCCCACTCGGGTTCCGAGAGGGTGGCTTTGTCGCCGAGGAGGGGTTTGACGACGCCGGCCTGAAGGGCGGCGAGGGCTCCGGCCCAGGCGGGGTTAACGCCTTCCTTGAGGGAGAGGGGTTTGCCAGCCTCGACTTTGGCGAGGGGGAAGCCGGCGACTTCGGCGGCGGTGATGGAAAGGTCCTTGGCGGCGAGGGTGAGGTATTCCTTTTCTTCGCGGTTCAACGCGGCGATGGCCCGCGGGTCGAAGGCGGCGAGACGGCAGCGGGAGAAGTAGTCGTCCACCTTGGCCTTGACGGCCTTGACGGCGGCGACGGCTCCGGCGGTGTCGGCGCCGAGGGGGAGGATGTTGGCGGCGTCGGTTTCGGCCTTCTTGTGCCATTCGGAGAAGGCGGTGGCGTCGGTGAAGAACTGGTCCACCTTGGCCTGGCTGACGCCGGGCTTGCCGCTGCGATCGTTGTCGGCGCCGAGGCAGGCAATGATGTCGGTGATGACGGCCTTGGTGTCGGCGTCGGCGGCGGCTTCGGCGGGGACGATGCCGTCGCCGTTGAAGACGGTTTGCGCGAAGATCTTGGTGGGGTCGGCGAAGTCATCTATGGAGATGGCCGTGGCGTCCTTCTTGCCGAGGTTGGTGAGGACTTGCTTGGCCGATGCCAGGAGTTGCTTGCCGGCGGGAGTGGAGTCGTTGATGGAACTGAGGGAAAGCGAGGAGGAAGATTTGAGGAGGTCGTCGGCGCTCTTGAGAGCCTCGCCTGCCCACTTGGTGGCGGCGATCAACTCGGGGGCGCGGATGCGTCCGTCTTTGTCGGCATCAATGAGGTCGAGCGTCTTGGGGTCAAATTCGATGCCGCGGGTGGGGCAGGCGAGGGCGACCCAGAGTTTCTGGTCGAGGTTGCCGAGGGCGAGGAGATCGGCTCCGGTTTCGAGGCGGACCTGATCAAAGCCGCCGGCGCGATAGAATTTCCAGTTATGGTTTGTGCTCATACTCTGTTCTGCGTTTTGTTTGTTTCGATCAATGCGATCGAAGATGGGTGGAGAATAGGGAGACTGCGAAAACGGGCAATCCGTAACGCTACTCAATTGAGGACAGCGGTCGGGAGGCTGATTTTTCGGGGGCTTTGAAGCGGGCGGCGCACGAGCCTTGCTGCTTGCGGGCGCGGAGTGCGGGAGGACGTCAGACCAATTCTGGCTCGGCGATTTCGCGGGGGGCGGGGACCAGCGGGGTGCCGTCGCGGGCTTCGGGGTATTCGAAGATGCGGCCTTCGAAGTTGCGGATGACGACGCGGTCGGCGTTGCGGCTGAGGACGTATTCGGGGTTGACGGGGACTTTGCCGCCGCCGCCGGGGGCATCGATGACGTATTGGGGGACGGCGTAGCCGGTGGTGTGGCCGCGGAGGCTTTCCATGACTTCAAGGCCTTTGCGGACGCTGGCGCGAAGGTGGGCGGAGCCGGCGATGAGGTCGCACTGGTAAATGTAGTAGGGACGGACGCGGCACATGAGGAGTTTCTGCACGTGGGCGCGCATGACGACGGGGTTGTCGTTGACGTGTTTGAGGAGGACGGACTGATTGCCAAGGGGGATGCCGGCGTCGGCGAGGCGGGCAAGGGCGGCGCGGACTTCGGTGGTGAGTTCGCGGGGGTGATTGGAGTGGACGCTCAGGAAGAGGGGATGGTATTTGCGCAGCATGGCGCAAAGTTCGGGGGTGATGCGTTGGGGCAGGAAGATGGGGATGCGGGTGCCGAGGCGGAGGAATTCGACGTGCGGAATGGCGCGGAGGCGGCTGAGGAGGGATTCGAGTTTTTCGTCGCTGAGGAGCAGGGGGTCGCCGCCGCTGAGGAGGACGTCGCGGACGGCGGGGGTGCGGCGGATGTAGTCGATTTGTTGCTCGAAGTGCGGATGAAAATCGTAGCCGGTGGCGTTGCTGACGAGACGGGAGCGGGTGCAGTAGCGGCAGTAGGCGGCGCAACGGTCGGTGACCAGGAAGAGGACACGGTCGGGGTAACGATGGACGAGGCCGGGGACGGGCGAGTGAGAGTCTTCGCCGCAGGGGTCGGTCATTTCCCACGGGGCGGTGTGGGTTTCCTGGAGGCGGGGGATGACCTGGAGGCGGATGGGGCAGTTTTCGTCGGCGGGGTCGATGAGGTTGAAGAAGTAGGGGGTGATGGCCATGGCCAGCTTGGTGTTGGCCAGTTGGGTCCCGGCGTATTCCTCCGGGGTGAGGGTGGGGAGGAGACGTTGGAGGTGGTCGAGGGAGGTGATGCGGTGTTTGAGCTGCCAGCGCCAGTCGTTCCAGTCGTGATCGGGGATGTGCGACCAGAAATTGCGGCCGGCGCTCCGAAACTGCTTCAACTGTTCCAAAACCGCCGCGGCTGCCGGGTCGGCTGCCGCACCCGTGCCGTCTGCCTCATGATTATCCATGTGCGGCGGACTATATGTTTGGGAGTTGAACTGTCAAGTTGACCGCCCGGAGCGGTTGACGGACTCGGAATTGGCGCGAAGGCGGCGGGGAGCGCGTGGGGTGGCGGCTCAGCGTGGGGCGGGGCTGGGGAGGAAGGCGGGATCGGCGGCCTGGCGGAAGTCTTCGCGGATGACGTCGAGGAGGTCGAGTTGTTTGAGGGTGTTCTGGGTGATCGTGGTGTGGCCGCCGGTGACGCGATTGCGGAAGTCGGAGCGGAGTTCGATGCGGCCGCGTTCCTGGAGGTAGGTGGCGAGGGTGGTGCGGTAATCGGTGACGAGGCGGGAGAAGTCGGGGGGGGCGTTGCGCTGGAGGAATTCGAGCTGGCGAAGGGTGTTGGCGAAGAGGCGTTGCTGGTGGGAGAAGTCGAACTGGGAGATGGCTTCCTGAAGGCGCAGGGTGCGGGGGCGGGGCGGGGCACCGACGGGGCTGGCGAGTTGGGCGGAGACGGTGAGGATTTCGTCGAGGCGCTGGAGGCTGACGGTTTGGGTCCAGTTCATGCGATGGTCGCGGCCGGTGAGATTGAGGGCGGTGACGGACCACCATTTTTCGATTTCGAGGGCGGAGCCGAAGTGCATGGCGAAGGCTTTGAGGAAGGCAAGTTGCGGGTTGAGGTAGTTGGCCAGTTCGCGGATGAAGCGGGCGAGGCAGAGATTGCCTTCGCGGAGTTGGAAGAGGCTGCTGACGAAGAGTTGGGAGGAGTGGCGGTAGGTCTGCCAGCCGGGGCCGGACAACTGGGCGGGGGAGGGGAGGTTCAGGTCGGAGAAGGAGAGGACGCCGTTCTGGCGCAGTTCCTCTCGGGCGTGGGCGAAGTGGTCGCGCTTGGTGACTTCGACGACAAGGGTGCGGCGCAGTTCGGGAACCAGGGCGGGGCCGCCGGCGATGAGGACCTGCGTGGCCATGCCTTCGACGAGCCAGTGGGGGACGTTGACGAGGCGGGCGGGGTTGGCGCGGTTGGCCATTTCCTGGAGAAGAGTGTGGACGATGGCGGTGACGAGGCGGGAGCGGTCGAGGCGGGTGGGAAGGCTGAGTTGGTATTGCCAGCCGTCGCCGAAGCGCAGGGGTTTGAGGATGATTTCGCTGCCGGGGAGGGCGGGTTGGAGGTGGACGTAGATTTTGCCCTGCACAAGGCCGGGGACGCCCAGTTCCTGCAGAAAGATGTCGCGGATGCGGTCGCAGGTGATGGTCAGCGGGCCTTGTTCGAGGCGGACTTCGTTGGTGGAGGTCAGCGACGTCGCGGGGTCGCGGTCGGCGATGGCGGGATTGGGGGCGAAGACGATGAACTGGCCGGAACGGCTGGTGAGGGCGGTGGGTGCTTTGAGGGTGAGAGCGGCGGAGAGGGGGGAACTCAGGACGAGCAGGAGCAGGGCGGCGCGGCAAAATGCCCGAACCGGGGATGACGGCAGCGGAAGCGGAGCGGGGTCGTCAGCCGCCGCGCGACGCGGGTCTGGAGACGACCGGAGTTTCATGGGACGCTAACTCTTGGAAGCGGCGGGCTTGGCGGGCTTGGCGTCGGACTTTTTGGCGGGGGCGGGCGTGCTGGCGGCGGGGGTGGAGTCGGATTTGGTCGCGCTGGAGCTGTCCCCGGAGCCGCTGGAGGAATCTTTCTTCGCGGCGGCCTTGTAGCCTTCGCTGCGATAGTCGGTGATGTAGAAACCGGAGCCTTTGAAGATGAGGCCGGCGCCAGCGCTGATGCCGCGCTTCACCTTGCCCTTGCCCCATTTTTTCATGCCACAGTTTTCCTTGGGGCAGGTGGTGATCGCCGTGGCCGACATGGGCTGGACGAGTTCAAAATGGTGGCCGCATTTATCGCAACTGTATTCGTAGGTGGGCATAAGCTGAACGCAACTGAGGGCGGACTTAACCACGGAGCGCGGCGGTGCGTCAAGATGGGGTCCGGAAAAGAGTGCGTGCGTGCGCCCGGGCGGCCGGCGGAATTCGTGTGGCCAAGTGCGGCGGGGTGGGTACGGTGGGGGCGGACGATTATGGAAATGACTTCGCTGGCTGCTGAACTTCTTGCCCGGGCCACCCAGGGTGACGTGGAGGCGCAATATGAACTGGGATGGCGTCATGCTCTGGGGATGGAGTTGCCGGAGGATGAGGGCGAGGCGTTGAAATGGTTGCGCGTCGCGGCGGGGAACGGGCACGCGCTGGCGCGGAACAATCTCGGAGCCCGTTATCTGGCAGGGGACGGGGTGGAGGCGGATCCGGTGGAAGCTTATTGCTGGTTTCATCTGGCGGCGGAAGCGGGGGACCGGAAGGCGGGGAAGAACCGTGACACGGTGGCGGCGGGTTTGACGCCGGAGCAGATTGCCGAGGCGATCCGGCGGGCGGCGGGGGTGGTCGCAGGATAAGGGAGCGCGGATGAGGGCTCGTTTCGCGCTGCAGCGGGCGGGGCTTTTGCGGGTGGGTATGGCCGGAGAATTGGGGGCTGAGGAATGGGGTGGCTATTGGGGCGGTGATTCGGCCATGGACTGGCCGGCGATCCAGCCGGTGGTCCAGGCGGCTTGGAAGTTGAAGCCGCCGGTGATGCCGTCGATGTCGAGGACTTCGCCAGCGAAGTAGAGGCCGGGGCAGAGGCGGCTTTCCATGGTTTTCAGGTTCACTTCATTCAGGCGCACGCCGCCGCAGGTGACGAATTCGTCCTTGTTCAGGCTTTTGCCAGTGACGGGCAGTTCGGTGCGGGTGAGTTGGCGGGCGAGTTGATGAGCCTGGGCTTTGGAAAGGGCCGACCAGCGGGTATCGCGGGGGATGGCGGCGGCGAGGACGAGTTGTTCCCAAAGGCGGGCGGGCAGGGGAGGAAGGGGGCTGTTGACGACAAGGCGGGCGGGTTGGGAGGCGCGGCGGGATTGGAATTCGGCGGTGAGTTTCTCGGCGTGAAGTTTGGGGAGCCAGTTGATGAGCAGCGGGAAATGGTAGTTGCGGGCGGCCAGCTCGCGGGCGCCCCAGGCGGAGAGGCGGAGAATTGCGGGGCCGCTGACGCCCCAATGCGTGAAGAGGATGGGACCGGTCTCGCGCAGCGCGGTGGCGGGGACGGAGGCTTCGGCGGGATCGATGGCAAGGCCGGCGAGTTCGCGGACCCAAGGGGTTTCGATGTGGAAGGTGAACAGCGAGGGAACGGGCGGTTCGAGCGTGTGCCCAAGGGAGACGGCGAGATGGCCGGCGGCGGCGGCACGGCAGCCGCCGGTGGCAAGGAGCAGGGCTTCGCAGGTGAGGGGTTCGCCGTTGGAAAGGGAGAGGTCGAAGCCGCCGCCGGAGCGCCGCGTGGCGCATTCGACGCCGCGGTTGGGATGGAGGGTGACGCCGCTGGATTGGGCCTCGCGGAGGAGGCAGTCGATGATGGTCTGCGAGGAGTCTGTGGTGGGGAACATGCGGCCGTCGGGCTCGGTCTTGAGTTCGACGCCGCGGGCTTGGAACCAGGCGACGGTGTCGCGGGCCTGGAACCGGTGGAAGGGGCTGATGAGGGCGCGTTCGCCGCGGGGGTAACGGCGGGTGAGTTCGCGGGGATCGAAGCAGGCGTGGGTGACGTTGCAGCGGCCGCCGCCAGAGATGCGGACCTTGGCGAGGAAGTGGGGGCTCTTTTCGAGGACGACGACTTCAGTGCCGGGACGGGTCTGGGCGCACGTGATGGCGGCGAAGAACCCGGCGGCGCCGCCGCCCACGATGACGACGCGGCGGGAGATCATGGGATGCGGAGTTTGCGCGCCGGAAAGGAGCGCATGGACGGGCGGGGGCGGCTCACCGCTTGCGGCGGGAGGGGCCGAAGTAGTAGCCGCCGGTGAGGCGGACACCGCGGACGCGGCGCTCGTTGACGGAGCGGGTGTCCTTGCGGTCGTCGTCGAGGATGGTGGAGTAGCGGTAGTTGAAGTTCTCGAGTTTGACGCGTTCGATTTTCTGGCCGATGAAGCGCTCGATGGCGTTGAGGTGCTGGGTGTCCTCGGCAACGACGAGGGTGAAGGCGTCGCCGGTGGCCTGGGCGCGTCCGGTGCGGCCGATGCGGTGGACGTAGTCCTCGGGGTGGTGGGGAACGTCGTAGTTGATGACGTGGCTGACGTCGGCGACGTCGATGCCGCGGGCGGCGATGTCGGTGGCGACGAGGACTTCGTATTTGCCTTCGCGGAAGCCGTTGAGGGCCTGCTCGCGTTCGCGCTGGGTGCGGTTGGAGTGGAGGACGGCGACGGCGTGATTGTTCTTTTTGAGCAAGGCGGCAATGCGGTCAGCGCGGTGTTTGGTGCGGCAGAAGATGATGACGGAATCGTAGTTGACCTGTTCGAGGAGGGCGCGGAGGAGGTCGGACTTCTGGTCGTCGGCGACGGGGTAAACGACGTGGCGAACGGTTTCCGCGGGGGAGCGGCGGATGCCGATCTCGATGACCTCGGGGTTGGTCATGGTCCACTTGATCAGGGTGCTGATCTCGGGGGGGATGGTGGCGGAGAAGAGGGCGGTCTGGCGCTGGCGGGGGCACTTCTCGATGATGCGGCGGACGTCGGGGAGGAAGCCCATGTCGAGCATGCGGTCGGCTTCGTCGAGGATGAGGTATTCGACCTTGTCGAGGCGACAGGTGCCGCGGCCCATGTGATCGAGGAGGCGTCCGGGGGTGGCGACGAGGATGTCCACGCCGTCGCGGAGGGCGTCGTTTTGTTTGCCGTAGCCGACGCCGCCGAATACGACGGCGACTTCGAGTTTGGTGAAGCGGGCGAAATCGCGGATGGCAGTCTCGACTTGGGCGGCGAGTTCGCGGGTGGGCTCGAGGATGAGGACGCGGGTGCCGTGCGCGGGGCTTTGTTCGAGCTTGGAGAGGATGGGCAGGGCGAAGGCGGCGGTTTTGCCGGTGCCGGTTTGCGCGCTGCCAATGACGTCACGGCCGGAGAGCAGCAGGGGAATGGCGCGCAGTTGAATCGGCGTCGGCTCGGTGTAGCCCATCGCTTTGACGCCTTCGAGAACGGCCGGGGAAAGTCCAAAATTTGTAAAACCCATGCCCCACCATAGCGCAGCGGGGGTTTTAGGGAAGCAGTTTTCCCCGGGGCGCGGGGGATGGGTAGGGTGGGAAGGGAGTTGGTGTGCGTTGCTCGCAGGAGGCATCGGAGTGGCTTCAGCAGGGAGTTGGGAGTGGAGTAAATGGAGTAAAGGCTCCACGTGGCCGCGGGCTTTGTCTCGCGGTGGACGATCCCGGAGAGTTGCAAGCGCCGGCGTGGGATTATTTTGGAGTGCGG
>CAZUUP010000002.1:0-4906 GCA_964623105.1 uncultured Akkermansia sp. | reverse complement strand
GGAAGCGGGAACTTGAAGTCGTTCAGGCTGAGGCCGCCGGCGGAGTCGGTGGCGAGGCGGCGGCTACGGTCGTTTTCGCGGGCGTAGAAGGTGCTCTTGAGCTGGTAGTCCACCTGTTGGGTTTCGACGATGGGGCGCAGGCGGCGGACGAGGGTGAGGTTGCTGAGGAAAACTTTGGCGGTCTGGGTGGTGGTGCCGAGGCGGGGGACTTCGGTGGATTCGCTGACGGTGCCCTGGCCGATGTAGGAGCCGTTGAGGTAGAGTTTGTGGACGGCGCCTTCGAGTTTGAGGGGCGCGGGGGCGGGGTTTTGGATGCGGATGGTGCAGAGAAGGGTGGTTTCGAGGAGGGTGGCTTCGCCGAACGCGAGGTTGACGAGGGTGACGTCGATGGCGGGGGCGGGTTCGATTGTCTGGCAGGCGGCAAGGAGGGCGGCGCTGAGGGCGAGGAGGCAGGCTTTGAGTTTCATGGGCGCGATTGGTTTTGTTGGAACATGGGGCGGCGGGAGGGAAGTTGAAATCAGGAATTTGCTGCGGGCGGCGACGCGAAGGCTGCGGAGGATTCAACGGGCGGTATTGCGCCGGTGGGCTCGGAGCGTGCGCCGGGGACGGGGCGAGGCAGGACGGCGGGGTCGGGCTTCCTTTCGGGGGCGGACAGGGTTTGGGTGAGGGCGCCGCGCTGACGGCCGGCTTCGTAGAGGAAGACGGCGCCGGCGCTGGCGGCGTTGAGGGAGTCCATCTCGACGAGCATGGGGATGGCGATGCGTTCGTCGCAGACCTGGAGGACGGGTTCGGAAATGCCGTAGCCTTCGCTGCCGAAGACGACGCAGCAGTCGCCGGTGAAGTTGGCTTGCACGATCGTTTTGCCACCGGGTTCGGGGTGGGCGGCAAGGATGCGAAGTCCGCGCGCGCGCAAGTCGCGCAGAGTCGTGGTGAGCGAAGCGCACTCGAGGGTGGGCAGGTGGAAGATGACGCCCATCGAACTGCTGACGCAGCGGCGGAGGTAGGGGCTGCAGGAGGTTTCGCTGACGAGCAGGGCTTGCGCACCGAAGGCACCGCAACTGCGGATGAGGGCGCCGAGATTTTCGGCGTTGCTGAAGCCATCGACGGCGGCGAGCAGGTGGGGGCGGGGACTGCCGGCGAGGATGGTGTCGAGGCTGGGTTGCGGGGGGATTTGGGCAAGGGCAAGGGCACCCTGATGCATCGTGTAGCCGGTGATGGTTTCGAGCAGTTTCTTCGGGCCAAGGAACACGCGGATGTGCTCGGGGCGGGCGGCGATGAGGGGGGCAAGGCGTTGGAGCCATTCCTCGGTGAGCAGCATGGAATGGATGGTGTATGCGGTGTGGAGGAGGCGGGTGACGACCTTGACGTTGGTGGCGACGAAAATGCCGCGGCGCTGGTGATCCTCGGGGCGCTTGAGGGTGCGGTAGGGTTCGAGGTCGGGGAGATCGAGCGTTTCGATTTTCTCGGCGTGAAACATGTGGGCGGAAGTTTACAGATGCGGACGGATTCGCCAATGGGATCGTACGGAAGTGCGTTCGTGGCGGCTGGTTCGGTGGGGCGCAAGAACGGCGCGCATTGGCGGCGTTCAGGCTGGTTATCGGCTTGCACGCGATGGTCCGCTGGCTAGAGTGCAATCATGCCGAAACAAACATGGTACATCGCGGCCATTCTGTCGCTAATGGTGGTGCTCGCATTTGTGGGGTTGACGTCGTGGCAGCGGATTTCGGAGGCGGAGAAGGCACGGGCCGCGGCAGCGCAGAGCCACATGGCGGCGGAGAAGGCGGCCGCGGCAGCGCTGGAGAAATTGGCGGAGCGGGATGCGCTGGTGGCGCAACTGGAGCAGGAACGGCAGGCGGCGACCACTGCGCAGAAATCGCTGGAGGAGCAGATGCGGGCGTCGTTGCAGTCGAAGGATATCACGATCTCGCAGTTGCAGGGGAAGCTGACGGTGAACATTTTGGACCGGATCCTGTTTGATTCGGGCGAATCGCAGTTGAAACCGGAAGGGGAGCAGGTGCTGGCGAAGATTGCGGGGGTGTTGTCGCAGTTTCCGAACCGGCAGATTCACGTGGTGGGGCATACGGATGATGTGCCGTTGAGCGCGACGTTGCGGCAGCGGTTTGCGAGCAACTGGGAATTGTCCACCGCGCGGGCGACGGCGGCGGTGCGGTTTTTGCAGGAGACAGCGAATGTGGATCCGCGTCGTCTGGGTGCGGTTGGTTATGGGGAGTATCACCCCATCGCCTCGAACGCGACGGCCGAGGGGCGCGCACAAAATCGGCGGATTGCATTGGTGGTATTGCCGGAGGAACTGGCGGGGGCGGATGTGCCGCCATCGCCGGCGGGCAACAAACCCAAGCCCGCTCCATCCGCGCCGGTCACGCCCCCGCCGCCCGCCGCCGGGAATGCCCCCGGGGTCGCACCTGCACCTGCGCCCGCACCGGCACCTGCGCCCACGCCCACGCCTGCACCTGCACCTGCGCCTGCGCCGACGGGTGGGGTGGCGCCCGGTGGGGCGGGTGGAACGGTGTCGAATCCTGCGAACCCCGCCAATCCCGCCGGGGGGCCGGTGTCGGCAGCGCCGCCGGTTCGTCCGGGGCCGGCCATTGTGGAACCGCCGCAGCCGGTGCCGCCGGTGGAGTCGCCGAAGCGGAATCCGTGAGGCGCGGCGGGCTTGCCAACGGGGATGGTGCGGGGACTTTCCTGCTGGGAACGGGGCGAGCGCGAGTCTGATCTTGAATTCCGCGGCCGGGGGCGTTGCATGGGCGCATGTTTCAATACATTGCGCTGGCGAAGGACAAAGCTTGGATTCCGGGGCCGTACGCCGGGGTGGAGTTGCTGGTGTTGCGCAAGGATGAGGTCACGGGCGGGGTGACGGTGCTGCGCAAATTTCAGGCGGGTGTCACGGTGCCGGCTCATACGCATCCGTTGGCCAATGAATCGGTTTATGTGCTTTCGGGGGAATGGGAGGAGTCCGGCGCGGTGTACACGGCGGGATCGTTTTTCTTCGCGCCCAAGGGTGAGCGACACGGCCCGCATGTGGCGCGCACGGAGGTATTGAGCCTGACAGTGTTCGATGGCCCCCTGACCGTTGTGTGACGGGAAGCGAGCACCCGGCAGTCCGGAGAGTGAGCGGCGGCTCCAGGAACCGCCACCCCTGCCGCTCGCCCGTCCCCCAATGAATCCTCCCTTCCGCGACTGGTCGCGGACTGCCGGCCAGAACCGGCGAAGAATGGAGAGCGGGAAGCATCTTCCTCACATCTTCCTCAAACTTGTTGCCCAATCCGGCCTTGCTGTTCGATGCCGAACCGCTTTGCGGGAATAACCTTGCGCAGCCCTCTTTGGGGGCAGAAAAACCTTCGCGTTGTTCGGCGATTTGAAAAAGCCGGCGTCGCGGGCCGCTTGAATGCGGCCACACTGCGAATGGTAACGTAATTCGCCCGAGTCACCCCCACCCACCAATGAGTGCGAAATTCTGCGGGAAATCCCGGGTCAACCCAATGATATGCGTGTGTCTGGCATTGGCTTGGTCCGGAATGTTCCTGGAGACGCAGACAGGGGATGGCAAGAGCGGCGGGTTGGCGGGTGCACACGGTTCGCAAACCGGGAAACCGGGCGGTGGATTGGAGTTTTCACTGGGGGAAATACCGCCGCTCTCGATTTCCTGCGCGGGGCATGTCTCAACCACGAAGAATGGGGTGAAATTCGACGTGTTCTTCGACAACGGCCGCAAAACCAATGCAGCCATTTACGCAATCAATACGGGGCGCAAGCAACTCGTGCTGACTCCCGACCGGCACAAGGCCATCCTGGAAGATCTGATCAGGAGGAAATTCACTGTCATCGTAGCCGATTTCAGGGACAAGCGGCTGCCCGGCATTGAGCTGGAGAAATACGTCGTCCGTCTTACCGAGGACGCAAGGGCGGCGGCAGATGGCATATTGCATCCCAGCGGCCTGCTTCGTCCCCCATTGGCCACCAAGGATGAGGCGGCCGCCAGCAAGACCGACACCTTTGCGAATGATTACTTCACCCTTATGCCGGGTTTCACGGTGCGGAGGGACGTGGCTTGGTTCCATTATGCCGACATTCCTGAGCCGTTTCGGAAAGAAATCGCCCGGCAGCTCGGCAAACCCTTCAGTGAGACGCATGGCGGCAAGGCGAACACCTACGACATCATCCATCCTGCCTACGGTCCTGCGGTCGGAGTTCTGACGCATTATTGCTCCTCCGAAAATGAACGGCAGGAATATTACCCGACCGAAAAGGCGTACCTGGTCATGGCCTTTGCATTCAAAAACCTCGCGGTCATCCACCAGCAATATTTCAACGACCCGGTCGGTGGCTACCCCAAGGGATACGGTTACTACGGCGACCAGTTCGCGGCGTCCTTTATCCGGCATGTAAAAGGGAACGCGGCCAGTTATCACCTCGATCCACGGAAGATTTGTTCTTTTGGTCACAGCAAAGGCAGTGAGGTGCCGGGCATGCTGGTGAACCGGCTTCGCGGCACTCCTCCCTTCTTTCATGCGAAGGTGGACTATAAAAAGGTGATCCTGCCGGAGAAGGATAAGACGATTCCGTCACCGTTTTCCAGCCTGTCCACTGACATCACCTGCGCCATCTTCGGCGCGGGTGTCGCAAACCAGGAAATGCAAAACGACAAGGCCCAGCCATGGAACGACCGCCCGACCGAGAACCTTTCCCCGTTCTTTATCTATGCAGACCACCGGGCAGACACCCGACAGTACACCCGGAACGTGGTGGCGAAAGCCGGGGCAAATGGCGTCGTCGTGGAGACCGTTGAACTTGAGTCGCACACCTGGCCTCTCGGAAGCGCTTACGACAAGGCATCAGCTTTCGCCGACAGGATGCTGGACCTGCGTTACTGACGCGCCATCGCGCC
>CAZUUP010000001.1:5615-35590 GCA_964623105.1 uncultured Akkermansia sp. | reverse complement strand
GGGCGGGGGCAGTGGGCCCGGTCCCTGAACCAACCGCCACGGGTCCGTCCCCGGTGTAGCCGGAAAGATGCCGCCGCAACACCCCGTTGCGGTGCGCCAACTGCCCGCACGGACTGGCCGTAAACTTCCACCCGCGTTCGCGACTGTGCGCAGTTGCATCAAACTTCACCCGCCGGATTCGGCTTCCACCTTGTTCGCCAGCCGCCAGCAAAGCCACATCGGGAAGAAACCCACCACGCCGAACGCGCAGTCGATCAGCCGCCAGCCCAGCGGAATCCCGCGCACCGCGCCGAACCCGAGCGCCCACGGCACCACCGCCACGCATGCGATCATCCCGAACTGGAACAGCCACTTGTTCCGCACCGGGTCGCGCCACGCGCCGACGAACGCCATCGCGATGACCAAGTGCCCGAACGCCAGCCAGTCCGTGCCGTAGGCAAGGAAGGGAAACTTCGCGTTCGTCTCGCGCAGCGCCCCGGCGACGCGATGAATCCAGCCCGCGAGGCCATCGGTCCCCTGCCCTGCCAGCCGCTCCAGCACCGCCAGCTCCGTCTCCAGCGGAATCGCCGTCAGCCCGCTGACCACGAGGCCGAAGATAAAGAACGCCGTCCACGCGCGGAGGCGGCGGAGCAGTTGCGTTTCAGTGGATGAAGGCGAAGTCATCGCCACACCTCACACCGGCGGAACAGCGGCACGCAATTCCGCCAACCGCGCCGCCGTGCCATGGGCCGCCGTCAGTGCTTCGAGCATCCCCCGCACGGCTTCGGCGGACTTCATGGTTCGCTCCGGTAAAACCCGTGCTCCTCGATCTGCCGCAACCGGGCAAACCGCTGCCGCAGCCGCCGCTCGACCTCCTCCTCCGAAGCGTCCGGAAACTCCTGCCGCACGCCCGCGCGCATCCTCGCCTCCACCTCCTCGAACAGCTCCAGCCCGCTGAACAGCTTTTCGCTGGGGGAAATCTCCCGTGCCCGCCGCACCTTCTCGCGGAAGATGGCGTCCATCATCGCCTGACTTTCATCGGCCCCGTTCATGGCGACAGCTTAAACCGGAGGGACGCGCCGGGGAATGGCTTTGTTTGCCAGGGAAGGCGGACGACAAGCTCGGTCACAGTTGAGAATCGGTTGCCGGCGTCACTTGGCGTTTGGTCGCGAGCTTGAGCACGCCGAGGCAAAGGAACGCGGCGAGGAAGAGCAGGCCGCTCAAGAAGAAGCCTTCAATCACGGTGGTGAGGAAGGTCGGGATGACGGAACCCATGTCCCCCAGCCAAACATTGCTCCGTCGCACGTTCGCATCCGGGCCGGTCAGCAAAATCCTAAGCGCACGCACGGGTTCGGCCCGGCCAATGCGCTCAGTGACTGACCAAGCCATCATTCCAGCGAGATAATCCGGGAGGAAAAAGAAGAAAGGCCACTTTGCGCCTCCATGCACAAACACCACCACGCTGGGTAAGGCCAACAGCGCGCATCCAGTTCGTATCCTTGTCCCAAGTCGGATTGCGCGTCTCCAAAGATTTTCGGGCTCTGCGTTGGGGAACGTGAAGCGCGCCAAGGCGGTGTAGAGCACGACGAAGAATCCGATGCCCAGTAGCATTCCCAGCACACTGGGCCAGCGAGCTGAGGCTTGCGCCATGAAGACAAAGCTTGGGGCCGCGCTCACGGACACGTGGAACGTCCAGTGCCGCAGCGCGGCACGGTTCAGCCACGGGAGGCAGGCGTGGGACGCTTCCGGTGAAACTTGGGCGCTCATCGCGAGACACCTCCATTCCCCGACGCCTTCAGGCTGTCCGTCCAGTGGCTGACGAAGAACTTCTTTTCCGTCGGCAGGAAGGCGTCGCTGGTGCCGAGGATGGGCCGGAGGGCCGCCGTCATTTGCAGCAGCACGAGCACGAAGATGGTGGTCCACACGCGCAGGCCGTCGCCGAACCGCGCGTTGAGCTGCTCGAAGCCGCGCGCGAGGAACTTCACGCCGAAGCCCACCGCGATGGCCGCGAACGCCAGATGCAGCGCGCCCATCGCCGCCACGGACTCGGTGCTTTGCGAAAAGACCCACGCCACCGGCGCGAAGCCGATGAGCAGCACGGTGGTGAGCGCGAGCAGGCCCGCCACGAGGCCGCACACTTCCGCCAGCCGCGTGTGCGCGCCGCTCAGGCACGCGAAGATGTAGAGGCTCGGCAGGCAGATGAGGCCCGAGAGGAGCAGCCCGCCCGCAATCTTCACGGGCGCAGCCCAAAGCTGGCCACCGCCCGAGAACGTCCCGACCACCAGCCCGTAAGCCAGCGCACCGAGGACGGCGATGCCCAGCAGCATAAGGGTGAGCCGCAATTGCCCGGCCTGAGTAAGCTGGAACCAGACGCGGCGCGGCTGGCGCAAGATGGCCTCGCTCGCGCCGAACATGCCCGCGATGGGCACGCACTCGGCGGGGTCGGTGCCCGGCGCGCCGGGGAGCGGCGGGGGCACGCTGACGGGCTTTGGCTGAATGGGAGGGGTGGTGGAGCCGTGAGCCGGCTGTTCGGGTGGGAGGGGTGGGATGTTTGTCATAGTTGTGATGGGTTGAGGTTCAGTCGAGAAAGAGCCGGCGCAGCGAGTAGAAGACCGCTTCGTAGAAACTGCCCTGGAGCAGGTCGTCGCGAAGGAATTGCACGGGCAGACCCGGCGAGCCGACGAACGGGCGCAGAATCCACGCGAGCTGGCTGCCGAGGAACAAATTCACCGCGAGCCACGCGCAGAGGACGCGGCGCGCCACGGACGCGCGGCCGCCGAGCCGTTCCAGCAGGCGGAGCAGGCGCACGTTCGCCGCGATGCCCGCGAACGCTATGGCCGCGACGATGGTGAGCAGGATGAACGCGTGGGTCGTGCCCGCGCTCGCGGCGCGTGCAAGCGGCGGCGCATTCCAGATGACGAAGGCCAACAGCGGCGCGACGCCGCCGAGGATGGCCCCCGCGATGGTGAAGCTCATCAGCACCGCGAGCAGCGACTGCCGCAGGCCGATGTTCACGCCGAGCAACGGCGCGAGCATGGCGTTGAGCAGCGCGTTGCCGAGGGCGGTGAACAGAAGCACGAGCGGGAGCTTCGTGGCCGTGTAGAGCGCCTGTTCCGGCGCGCGCCACCAGCCCATCGCCGCGCCAAACGCAGCGGAGCCGCCGATGGTCACGGCCAGCCACAGCGCCACGCGCGCGGGCGCGACCGCTTCCGTCCACGGCGCGACGGCATCCGAATCGCCGCGCAGCAGCACGGGGATTTGGCGGAGGGAAGGCCCGGCGGGGTTCATTGGATTGGCGGGCAGTTTGATCGGGTCATTTGCCTTGTGGGCTGGCGCCGAACTTCTCCCCCAGCAGCCAGAGCACCGTCCCGGTGAAGCAACCGAGGCCGAGGAAGAGAGAGCCGAAGATGGTTTCGCCCCACTCAGTGTGACCATGGGCGTGCGCCATCAGCGCGAGGCCGGGGACGGAGAAGTAGCCGAGGACAATCCAAGGGCGCAGGCGGCTGGCGACCTCAAAGACTTCCCATGCGTAGAAGCTCGCCGTGGCCCACAGCACCAACGGCAGGAGCACGAGTTTGCCAACGCAGAAGCAGCTCAACCAACCGAGCTTGGCCGCACCTTTCCATTCGGGCGTGAGAGCGGCGGAAAAAACAAAAAACCCCAGAAGCAGATAAACGCCCGCGATCATCTTCGGCACGCCGAGCAGAAAGAGTCGCCACCAGCGTTGCCGCACCGCTGGAACTGCGGGTAGGCCGGGTAACATCACCACCAGGCCGGTCTGAATGAGGACGGCGATTAGCTCGTGGAGTTGCATGGCGCGGAGGCTTTGGAAGTGGGCGAGTCAGCACCTCACTGGCGGTAATACAAGTTCGTCGGTGGTTTTGGGGCAAAACAACGGCGGTGAAATCGGACGGGAACGGTCGGAAGCGGCGGGGAGGTCTCTCCGGGGAAGGGCCGCTGCGCTCACGCGCGGGAGGAAGCCAGGAATGGCTTTCCGACCCGGGCCAACGCCCCGGTCAGGCCGCCATGCAGGCGTCAGCGGTCAACGCAGCCAGGCGGAGTTCGACCTCGCGGATAATCGTGTCGGGCGTCGAGGTTCCGGCGGTAATGCCAACGGTCTGGCTACCGTCGAACCACTCCGGCCGCAGGTCGGCGGCGGTTTGCACGTGAAAGACCCGGGGGCAATGCTGGCGGCAGGTCGCGACCAGTTCACGGGTGTTGTTGCTGTGCGCACCACCGATCACAACCACGGCATCGCACTGCCGGGCCAGCGCCACGGCGGCGGACTGGCGCTGCTTGGTGGGCTGGCACACGGTATCCCGAAAGCACACTTCCGACTTGGGAAAGCGCCGCCGGAGATGCTCGACCAGATGACGGACGCGCTCGATGGGCTGGGTGGTTTGCGCGGCCACCCCGAATCGCGGACGCTCCGCGAGCGCGTCGATGTCCGCCTCGCTCAGCACGACATCGAACTCCGCCAGGTCTTCCACCACGCCGCGGACTTCGACGTGATTCCGCTGTCCCACGATGACGGGATGAAATCCGTCGCGCACGAACGCCGCCACGGCGCGATGTGCGAAGTGCACGAGCGGGCAGGTGGCCTCGACCACCTCATGGCCGCGCGACCGAACCGCGCCGATGGCCGCCTGCGAAGCGCCGTGGGCAGTGATCATCACGCGATTCGTGGACGCGGTGTCCGGACGGTCCGCAAACCGGACGCCCCGGCTCCGCAGTCCGTCCAGGACGGTTTCATTGTGAACGAGGTCGCCCAGAATCGTGAGCGGTTCCCGCTGGGCCTGGCCGAGGGCAAGGGCGATGGCGTCGCGGACGCCAAAGCACATGCCCAGATGTTCTGCGCGGAGAATCTTCATGCGGTTATCCATTGGTACGGTTGTTGAAGTGAAGAGTTGAGGGGAAAAGGCTGGCGGCAAGGGGCTGGTTCCGAACGGTTGGCACACTCGTTGATTCCGGGGTGCCTTGCTTTTGGCTTTGCATCACAAAGTATAAGAACATGGTGGCGCGAGTTCGTTCAAATTTTGTTCACAGATTCTGCCGGGCCTGGCGGACGATTTGCTCGAGGAGACCGATGTAGGCGGTGAACGCCTTGTCGCCTGCGGGCGTGAGCGAGAGCGTGGTGAGCGGGCGGTTGTTCTGAAAGGACTTGGACACAACGACATAGCCGGCTTCCTGCAACGTGCGGACGTGCGACATCAGATTACCGTCGGTCATCTGGAGCGTGTCACGCACTTCGGTGAAGGAGAGTTCGGGCGTCGCGGCGAGCAGCGACATGATGCCCATGCGCCCCTTCTCGTGGATGACGCGGTCGAGTTGGAGAAAGTGCTCGGGATTCACGGGGCCGATTCACACCACCGAGGATTGGTTGGCCTGCCCGCGCCGCTCGGTCAGGAAGAGGTACGCGGCGGCGACGAGGTGGAACAGGCCGAAGGTGAGGCCCATCTGGGCGTGAGGAGCAAGTCCGAACCTGAACCCGCAGTGCTCCGCAGCGCCGAGGCCGCAGCCGGCCAGAATGAACATCCAACCGAGGAGACGAACGCCCCGCGAGATGAACATTCCGGCGGAGTGAAGAGCGCAGCCATAAAATAGCACCCAGAACGCGACATTGAACGACAGGGGTTCACGGGTTTGTTCCCCGAGCGCGAACGGCAGTGTGACAAGCGTTCCAGCAACGAGGGGCGGAATCATCGCCCGCACGATTCGTCGGGTGGGCGGGGTCCAGAACGGTTCCTCGGAACGAAACGCCTGCCGCCGGACGATCAGCAAAGCGGACGCCACCGTGCTGGCGGCGACGCCAAACCAGAATGCCACGAAGGTCCGGTCGTGGATGAATTCCACCGTGGTCCCCACCCCCCACCCCGCCATGCCGAACAATCCGGCGGCGAGCATCACGGGGGCCATCGCGCGGCGATACAGCGCCGAGCGTTCCATGAGCGTGCGGATGACCTGAAGATTTTCTGCGGCACCGGTCGGTTCCATGCCTTTCACTTTGCCATACAAAGCTTAGGTGTCAAGCGCGGCGATTCAGGACAATTGAGAGCGCGCGCCACGGCAAGTTGTCGGCGGATGCAGTCGTCATCTGAAGTTGTGGTGCGCGCCGGCAGTAGCCGCTCCAAGCGGAGCAAGATCCAGCGGAGTGCGCCCGTCCCCGGGCGCAGCAGGGTGGAACGCAGTGCGGCGCGAGGAAATACCAGCGCCCCTCGTGCATGCGGACGTCGCTGCGGACGGGACGGCCGCACCCCGGGACCGGCACGTAACGCAGGCGTCTCGCCGCACTGAATTGGTCGAGGCGAGATTCCCCGAAAACTCGCGGGCGGGCCGCCCGCGCTCCCGTCCCAGCGCTACCGGTTCACGCCGGCCATGAGGGATTTCGTGAACGCCGTGACTTGCGCGACCATGTCAGGGGTGCGGCCGAGGCGGGCGATTTGATTCACGATGGCGCTGCCGACGACGACGGCTTCGGCATTTCTCGCGACTTCCGCAGCTTGTTCCGGCGTGGAGATGCCAAAGCCCACGGCGATGGGCAGCGCCGTGTGCGCGCGAATTTTCGCGGTCATCGCGCCGATGGTGTCGGAGACCTTGGCCTGCATGCCGGTGACACCTTCGCGCGAAACGTAGTAGATGAACCCCGTGGCCCGCTTGACGATGAGCGCGATGCGGTCCTCGGGCGTGGTCGGTGCGACGAGGTAGATCACATCCAGACCGGCGTCGCGCATGAGCGCCTCGTAGTTGTCCGATTCCTCGGGCGGCAGATCAAGCACAAGCAGACCGTCAACCCCTGCCGCGGCGGCATTGCGGATGAATTGCGCCACCCCGCAGCGGTGAAGGAGATTGTAGTAAACGTAGAGGACGATCGGGATTTCCGCCTCGATCCGGATGGCGCGGACGGTCTCCAGAATTTTGGGCGGGGTGGTGCCGGATTCGAGACCACGCTGGGCGGCGAGCTGGTTCACCAACCCGTCGGCCAGCGGATCGCTGAAAGGAACGCCAATCTCGAGGACATCCACTCCAACACGGTCAAACGCCACGGCCAATTGCCGGGTGGCCTCGAGGTCGGGGTCGCCGCCGCCAATGTAAACCACAAAACCTTTTCGGCCCTCGGAACGCAGACGGGCAAAACGAGCATCAATACGATTCACGGCGGGGAGAGTGGGCGGGGCAGGTTTAAAGTTCAAAGCTCAAAGTTCAAAGCTCAAGGGAAGCACCTGAACAGGCGGAACGGCGGACCTTTGACGGCGGGAGAATAACTGGGGCGCGTGCGTCAGAGCAGTCCTCTCACAGCAGGGCTCTCATTAGCACCCGGTTTCAACCGGGTGTAGCCGGTGAGCGAACGACCCGCAACCGCTTCAGCGGTTTCTCCCACGCCGGGGGAAAAACCGTTAAAACGGTTTTTCAGTCATCCGCCCGGCAACACCCGGTTGAAACCGGGTGCTAATGAGAGCGGAGCGGAAGCTGCCGCAAAGCACCGTGACACTCCGGGATCAGGCGTCGCGGCCTTGGCGAACAGGTCCGGCGCTCTGTTGCTCAGCGGGAGCAAATTCCAGTCAGCAACACGCATGGAACAAAGATCGAGAGCGCGCCGTTCCATCGCCCGACTGCGCAGGCTGGCAACCTTCCGCTCACGGAGCGGGTTGAGGTTGGTTCCTGGACCTTCCCTTGAGCTTTGAGCTTTGAACTTTGAGCTTTCCCCGGTTTCCACACCAGACAAGGCGAAGCCCTTCGAGGGTCAGCAGCGGCTCGACCGCCGTGATTTCCGGCATCCCTGCGGCGATCAGTCGCGCGTAGCCCCCGGTGGCAATGACAGGCAGGGTTTCGGCGGCCAGTTCGCGCTTTAGTTCGCCGATGAGTTCCCGCACGAGGCCGCGATAGCCATGCACAGCACCGATAAGCATGGCCTGTTCGGTGTTTTTACCGATGACGGCGCGGGTGTCGCGAATGCGGATACGCGGGAGCAGCGCAGTCTTTTCGTGGAGATAATCGGTCATCGCCGCCAGCCCCGGAGCAATGACGCCACCGACGTAATTGGCGCGCCGGTCCACCACATCGAAGGTCACCGCGGTGCCGAAATCAACGACCAGGGCCGGCGCGCCAAAGTGGTGCTGCGCGGCCACGGCGTTGGCGAGGCGGTCAGGGCCAATGCTCGCGGGCTTGGGATAGTCGATTCCCACGCCGGTGATGGTGGCCGGGGAAAGTTCCAGCGCGGGCTGACCGCAGAGTTTGCGAATGAAAGACTGAACCAGCAGTGTGGCCTTGGGAACGACACTGCACAGCGCGACACCGGTGAGTTCAGTGCGCCCGAGGAACCGGGTGACGCCCGCCGGCGCATCGCCGGCGAACCAGTCCGCCGTCTTGAGGTTGCCCTGGCGGAAGACCCGATCAGTCCGCGCCAGGCCGAGGTGCGTGTGGGTATTGCCAATGTCGAGAAGGAGGAGCATGGGAAGTGGGCCAGCGGGCACCAAATGGAACCTATGACGTTCGGAGGCGGAAATCCGCCAGCGTCGCACGACCCGCCTCGTCACATTGGCGGCTGCGGGAATCTTGCGGGGAAGAGTGGACGCTCATTTTTCCATGGTGACGTCACCGCCGATGATGCGTTCGAGGCGTCCGTGCTCGGTGCGGAGGAGCAAGGCACCGTCCTCGTCGAGCGCCTCGGCGCGCCCGTGGAGGCGGCGGTCACCGATGTTGATCGTGACGGGTTGGCCAAGGGTGGTGCAGCGCTCCGCCCATTCGTTGGCCACGGCTTCAAAGCGCCCGGAAGTGATGCGGGCGTAATCATCATCCAGCGCCCGCAGAATCGCCGTCGCAAGGTCCGCCCGGTTGAGCGGACGTCCCGTCTCGATGCGCAACGAGGTCGCAATCTTGCGCAACTCGGGAGGAAATTCGGTGGCGGCCACATTCACGTCCACCCCGATGCCGATGATCAGATACTTGATGTGGTCAAGTTCGGCGCTGAGTTCCGTGAGGATGCCGGCGGTCTTACGACCCTGGATGAGGATGTCGTTGGGCCATTTGATGCCGGGCAGGATGCCCGTCTGCTGCTGGATCGCCCGGGCGACCGCCACGGCGGCCGCAATGGTCAACTGCGTAGCCGCCTGCGGGCGCAAATCCGGCCGCAGGAGAACGGAAAACCACAGTCCGCGGCCGGCGGGTGAAAGCCATTTGCGGCCCAACCGCCCCCGGCCGCGGGTCTGGGATTCGGCGAACACCACGACTCCCTCGGGCACTCCGTCGCGGGCGAACTTTTCGACGATATCATTGGTGGAGCTGGTCTCCTGAAACACCCGGATGTCGCGGCCCACGACCCGGGTTTTGCCCAGACGTGAAAGAATGTCGTCGGCGTGCAGCACATCCGGCACGCTGCGCAACCGGTAGCCACGATGCGGGCTGGCCTCGATCTCGTAGCCCAGGAGGCGCAGTTCCTCGATCCGCGCCCAGATGGCGGCACGACTGACGTTCAGCCGCTGGGACAGCTCGGCACCGGACACGCCGACCGCGCCGGCGGCATGGAGGGCGGTGAGGATTTGCTGGTCCAGATTCATCGCGGCGGACCGGCCAGATGGGGCTGTTCGTCAAAATCCAGCGCGATGTCCACAGCCCGCGCCGAGTGCGTGATCGCGCCGACGGAAATGAAATCCACGCCGGTGGCAGCGATGGAACGGACGGTCTGGAGATTCACCCCGCCGCTGGCCTCGGTTTGCGCCTGACCGGCCACCCGGCGGACCGCTTCCTTCAATTCCTGCGGGGTCATGTTGTCGAGCAGGATGATGTCCGCACCGGCGGCGATGGCGTCGTTGACCTGCTCGAGCGTGTCGGTCTCGACTTCGACGATGAGTTCGGGATAGGCGGAACGGGCGCGTTTGACGGCAGCGGCGATCGGATTCGGGCGGGCATCGGCGAGGGCGGCGAGGTGATTGTCCTTGATCAACACCCGGTCGTAGAGGCCGAAACGGTGATTCTGCCCGCCGCCACAGCACACGGCGTATTTTTCCAGCCGACGAAGGCCCGGGGTGGTTTTGCGGGTATCAAGAATCCGTGCGCGAGTGTGCTCGATGGCGGTGACAAACTGGGCGGTCAACGTGGCCACGCCGGAAAGCCGTTGGACAAAATTAAGCGCGACCCGTTCGGCCGTGAGGATGCCGCGTGCCGTGCCGCTCACCGTGAGCAGCGTCTGACCGGCATCCAGCCGGTCGCCATCGCGAATTTCGCTGGTGATCTGGAGCGTCGGTGCGACTTCGCGGAAGGTGGTCTCCGCCAGCAGCAAACCCGCGACCACAAGCGGTTCGCGGGCGACCATGCGGGCGCGGGCACGGGCCATTTCGGGGACGGTTGACATCGACGTGACATCACCCGGCCCAACGTCCTCCGCGAGGGCTTGCCGGATCAGAGGCAGGATTTCTTCGGCCGTAAGCGGCTGCACCCGGAAAGCATGGCGGAGCAGGCGCCGCGGATGAAAGCAAAAAGCCGGGCAGCGACAGGACCGCAGGCCTGCTTGCCCGCCGGAGGACAGCCAGCGAAACAGTGGACAAATCGCCCCCGCCAACCATCGTTCAATTTCAACCCGAGGTCCCAAGTCGCCGCCCGCATTTACGTAACTTTACGCATCGCACTTGCCCCGTCGTACGCGGTAGGGTTACGGTTCGTTTTAGAATTTAGGGAAACTCCTTATGAACAACACCGAACCAACCGCCTCCGGACCCAAATCGGGTTTGCTGAAAAAATTGGGAATTACCGGCGTGATCTTCGCCGGATTGCTCGTGGCCGTCTATTTCGTCGCCACCAGCACGGCGGTGCTCAAGAGCATCATCCTGCCCCGGGTGAGCAAGGCGCTGAACGCCGAGGTCACCGTCGAGGACGCGGACATCAGCCCGTTTTCGCACGTCGTCAATCGCAAGCTCTCGGTGAAGACCACCGGCAGCGAGCCTCTCTTCACCTGCGATGAAGTGCGCGCCCGCTACAGCCTCCTCGACATCCTCTCCGGCAAGATCAACGTCGCGGAAGTCGCGCTGGTTTCGCCCGTCATCACCCTCGTCCGCAACGCCGATGGCACCTCCAATCTCGATCCGCTTACCAAATCCGATGGCCGGAAGGCGGAGCCCAAGCCCGCGGGCGATTCCAAGCCGCCCACCGTGGACCTTAAGAAACTCTCCATCGACAAAGCCACCGTCCGCATCATCACGCATCTTCCGACCGGTGGGAAACAGGTCATCGAACTCACCGGCCTCAACCTGTCCGTCGAGGACGTCGGCAACGGCAAATCCGGCAAACTCGCCCTCAACTCAAACCTCGCTTTCGACCAAGGCCTGCCCGCCCCGACCAATGGCGTGCTTCAGGCCCGCACGGCCGGCAATTTCACCTTTGGCCTTGATGCCGCGCTCAAGCCGGTGAACGTCAAAGGCAGCAACAAATTCGAAGTCACCGGCGCACAGGGGCCGTTCAAGGATCTCGCCGCGCTCGTCAGCGCCCTCGATTGCGAACTCACGCCCACGGAGATCAAGCAACTCGTCCTGCAATTCACCCAGGCGGGCAAAAACCTCGGATCACTCGCAGTCAACGGCCCGTTCGATCCCCTCAAGACCGAGGGCAAACTCAACCTCACGATCTCCGCCATCGACCGGCAGGTGCTCAATCTCGCCGGCGCCGCGGCGGGCATCGACTTCGGCTCCACCACGATCAGTTCGACCAACCGCATCGAAGTCGCGCAGGCGGGCAAGGTTATTCTCCTCAACGGTCGCCTCGCGGCCAACGCCTTCAGCATCACGCAAAAGGGGCAGACCACGCCAGCGGTTGACCTCGTGGCCAGCTACGATCTGAACGTCGATCAGGCGAAGAGCAACGCGCTGGTGCAGGCCTTTTCGATTCTCGGTTCGCAACAGCAAAAGACCTTCCTCCAGGGCACGCTCGCCAAGCCCATGAAGCTCGATTGGGGCAAGGCGGACGGCGCGGTTGACGAATCCGCCTTCAACCTCGCCGTGACCGACTTCAATCTCGCCGACTGGCGCGCGTTCCTCGGCACCAACATCGTCTCCGGCCGCGTCAATCTTGGCGCCAGCGTCCTGTCCCAGCAGGCCGGCAAACAGCTCAAGCTCGACCTCACCAACACCGTCACGGGCCTGGCGGCACGCTTCGCGACGAACCAGCTCGATCAGGCCGACGTCGCCGTGCTCCTGCGCGCCACAATGACCGAGTTCAACCAGGTGCGCATCACCGAGTTCACCGCCAATGTTGCGCATCAAAACCAGGGTGCCATCGCCGTTGCCGCCAATGGCACCTACGCCTTGAAGACCCAGGACGCCGACCTTCAGGCCGGTCTCAACGCCAGCCTCCCCCGCATCGCCGCCCTCCTCGCCATGCCCGATGTGAAGGCCTCCGCCGGCCTGCTCAAGTTCACCGGCCGAATCACCCAGAAGAACCTCACGCCCGCCAGGACCAACAACCTCGCCTTCGACCGAGCCGTCGTCGGCAACCTCGCGCTCGACGCCTTCACCGGTCAGGCCATGTCCAATCGCTTCGACCGCTTCGAGGCTGCATTCGACTGCGACTTGGCGATGAACGGCGACCTCGTGAACATCAAAAAATTCGGCGGCAACCTCAAGCAGGCGGGCTTGCCCGGCGGCACCCTCTCGGTCAACGGCACTTACGATCTCGTCAAAAAGGACGGGCAACTCGCGCTGCAACTCGTGGACTTGAACCAGAACGCGCTCCGCTCATTCGTTGCCGCGGCACTCGGTGAATTGACCCTCACCTCCGCTTCAATCAACGCGACGACAACCGCCAAGTTCGACGCGAAAGGCGATTCCACCGTGAAGGGCGACATCAAGGTGTTGAACCTCCTGCTCACCGATCCGAAAGGCCAGTTGCCCAAGGTGCCGATCACCGCCGAAGCACTCCTCGATGTTGGCATGAAGGCCGGCCTTGCCGACATCCGGCAATTCAACGGCAACCTCAAGCAAGGCACGCTTCCCGGCGGCAGCTTCGACATCACGGGCAATTATCACCTCTCGAACAAGGTCGGCCAGGCCGTGTTGAAACTCACCGACCTCAACCAAAACGCCCTGCGCCCCCTCCTTGCCCCCAGCCTCGGCGACAAGTCGCTCACGAGCATTTCCATCGATGCCAACACCACCGCGAAATACGACGCCAAGGGCGAATCCAGCGCGAAAGGCACCATCCGCATCGCCAACCTCCTCGTGCAGGATCCCAAGGGCACCTTCCCGAAAACCCCCACCACCGCCGAAGTCAATCTCGACGCCTCGCTGAAAAACGGCCTCGCAGAAATCCGGCAGTTCGTCGGCAAGGTGCTCCAAGCCAACCTCCCCGCCGGCAACTTCGATGTCACCGGCAAATACGACCTGACCAATCAAGTCGGCCAGGCGTCGCTCAAGCTCACTGACTTCAATCAAAACGCGCTCGGCCCTGTGCTCGCCGCGTCGCTCGGCGACAAGAAACTCACCTCCGTCAACGTCAACGCCACCGCCAATGCGAACTACAACGCCAAGGGCGCATCCAGCGTGAAGGCCGATGTGCAGGTCGCCAACCTGCTCCTGCAAGACCCCGCCGGTTCCCTGCCGAAGACGCCGCTCGCACTCGGCCTCACCGTCGATGCCGGCATGTTGAAGCAGGTCGTCGATCTGCGCCAACTCGCCCTCAAACTCACACCCACCGCCCGCGCGCAAAACCTGCTCCAACTCGCCGGCACCGTGGACATGACCCGCTCCAACGCCATCACCGGCAACCTCAAGCTCTCCTCCGCTGGTCTCGATTTCACGACCTACTACGACATGTTCGCCGGCCCGCAGACCACCAACGCCGCCGCCCCGCCCACAACCACGACCCCGGGCACGACGAATCCGAACAAGGAGCCGGAGGCGATGAATCTCCCCCTCCAGAACTTCACCCTCGATGTGAATCTCGCCCGCGTTTTCCTTCGCGAGATCGACATCGCCAATCTGCTGGCAACCGCAAAAATCAACGGCGGCCGGGTCGAAATCAACCCCGTGCAGCTTTCCCTCAATGGCGCCCCCGTCGCCGCCAACGTGCAGGCCAACCTTGGCGTGCCCGGTTACCAATACGGCGTTGCGTTCACCGCCAACCGCGTTCCCGCCGAGCCATTTGCCAACAGCTTCGGCAAGTCCGCCAAGGGCAGCTTCGTCGCCTTTCTCAACGCCAGCGCCCAGATCAGCGGCGCGGGCACCACGGGCGCCAGCCTCCAGCGCTTCCTCCAGGGCAAGGTGGATTTCAGCCTCACCAACGCCAACATCCAGCTCGTCGGCCCGAAGACCAAGACGTACCTCGTGCCCATCGCCACCATCCTTCAGGTGCCCGAGGTTGCCCAATCCCCGATCAATTACCTCGTCGGCCAACTCACCATGGGCGGCGGCGCCATCAACCTCCAGCAACTCGTCGTCGAGAGCCCCGCCTTCCAGGGCCTCGCCGCCGGCACGGTCAGCATCGCCAGCGTGCTCACCAATTCGACCATCAACCGGCTGCCCGTGGATGTTGCCCTCCGCCGCTCGATTGCCATCAAGTCCAACCTCGCCCCGCCCACCACGCCCGCAACCACCGAGTTCGTGAAGCTGCCGAACTTCGTCAAGGTCAGCGGCACCGTCGGCAACCCGGTGGTCGAGACCGACAAGCTCGTCATCGCCTCGCTGCTGGCCAATTCCCGGCTCGGCAATCTGATCCCCGGCAACGCCGGCAATGTCATCCGCAATCTCGGCGGGCTCGGCAGCCTCCTCAGCGGCCAACCCGCAGCCCCCGCTGCCACCAACTCGCTCATTCCGAATCCACAAACCCCCACCCAACCTGCGCCCAAGCCCAGCCCGCTCGACCTCTTCAAACTGATTCCGAAGAAATAGGCGCGGCCCGCCGGGCTCCAATCGGGACTTACGACCGGCGCAGCCCTTAAAAACTCCGTCAGCCGGTTTCGGTGGTCCATGCCCTTTCCGGCGTGAGGCTCGCGGGAGATTCAGGGGATAACCGTGCGGCTTGGCGCAGCATGCGTATATTGCACCGCGACCCGCGCCAATGAGCTTGCCTGAAAGGCCGCATCCGGCACATTCGCCCGCATGAAGCGCACAACCCTCGCCATCCCGGCTGCTGCGTTGGTTCTCTTCCTCTGGGGCTTCGTTTCCTGGACACTGCTGCCGTGGCACAGAGGCCAGATGAAACGGTTTACCGACGAAAAGGCCGTCGCCGCAGTCATCAAGGCAAACACCCCCGAACCCGGCCTCTACCTGCTTCCCGGCTGTCCACCCGACGAATCGGCCGCTGCCCGCGAGGCGCAGATGAAGGCCATGGGCGAGGGACCTTACCTCTACGGCGTGGCCCGCAGCGGCAGCAAGGACGTGGCCATGGGCCCCTACATGGCGGCGAACCTGTTGAGCAACGTCGTCATCGCCGCCCTGCTCGCCCTTCTGCTGTCTCGCATACCCTGCACGGGTTGGAGTTGCCGGGTAAAGCTGGGCGCAGTCATCGGCCTGCTCGCCGGCTTTGTGGCCGATGTCCCCACGACCATCTGGTTCGAGTTTCCCGCCATGGCGACGGTTGCGCTCGTCGCCGACCACATCATCGCCTGCATCCTCGCCGCCCTCGTCATCGGTGCCGTCTCAGGACGCAAAAGCTCCTGCGAGACCGGGGCACCGGCTTCGACGGACAGCCCCGGCAACTGACTTTCCAAGTCCCCCAACCGGGCCGCGCTGTTCCACACGGACCCTTCGCAGACTGCCCCCAAGCCGTGGCCGGCGAGATGATGCGGCGATGGAGGCTCCCACGAAAGGCACGGACATCCGCGTCGCGCAGGACACTTCCGACCTAGCAATTCGGACCCGCAGCGCAACGCACTGACCCGCACCATCAGTGACACCCGCATGGAGAATCCGGCCAACCCACGCCTCCCACGGACATGCCCCGCTGAAGCAGCACTTCAAAGCGCTTCGAACTCCGCACGGGTGCCCTTCGATTTCTGGTATTCCATAAGTATCTGCCAGCGGCCCTCGCGCTTCACAAGCAGCGCTTCGAAATGAATGTATTCGCGGGTTTCCTTCCCGTCGGCGCCGGTCGCCGAGTAGAGAAACATGCCTGTCTCATGCGCAGTGGTTGCATCGCCAAACCGCTGCGAGAATTTGAATTGCACGCTCGCCTTCATCTCGCCGCTCTTGGTGGCATCGAACTCCCGCCTCCAGCGCTTGAGCGCGTCCGCCAGCGGCTGGCTGGTTTTCTTCGATCCGGACACCAACACTCCCTCCGGGTGACAGGTCGCTTTGTAGGCCGCGAAGTCCCCGCTGCCCACGGCCTTGGAGACATCCGCCCAATAGGCTTCGAGCTGTCTGAGCCGCTCCGGTTCATCGGCCAGCAGGCAGGAAGCACATAAAATCAGGACGCCGAGAATTGCTTTCATAACTGCCGGATCGTATGCGGGGGAATGTTACCTGTCCAACCGTCAAGACTCGCGTTTCCAAAAATGGAGTTCGTCAAGCAGACGCGCGCCAAATGATGAAACAGAGACGAATGGCTCAACCCGCCCGAACCGCGCGACAGTCCGGAAGCGCCAGGGCAAGTTGCGCCAACACCCGCCTCATCCCGGCAGCAACTGCACCCGCCCGTTGGTTCCATCCACCCGCACCCGCTGACCGTTTTTCAACTGGCTGAGGCACTCCTTCACCGCCATCACGGCGGGAATGCGCATTTCCCGCGCCGTCACCGCGCCGTGGGACAACGGGCCGCCACTCTCCGTGATGACCGCAATGGCCGAATAAAACAGCGGCGTCCAAGTGGGATTGGTCGTGCGCGCGACCAGCACCGAGCCTTTGGTGAACTTTCCGAAATCGTCCGGCCCCAGCACGAGATGCACCGGTCCCTCGGCGACACCCGCGCTGCCGGCGAGTCCTTGAAACGTCCCCTCGCCCGCCGCTTCCAGTGCCGCCTGCCCCAACACCCATTCGGGACGTCTTGCCTGATCGGCCAGGTAAGCGCCCTTCTGCTGCCGCACCGTCGCGCCAAACTCCCGCCAAACCGACTCGGTATCCGCCTTCACCGCGTCATCAATCTGCCCGACGTGCGCGAAGAAGATGTCCATGGCGTCCACCAGCACACCTTTGGCAACCAGCCGCCGGCCCAGCTCCCGCAGTCCCCGGCGCAGCGGCTGGTTCAGGCGCATGGTCTCGTAGTGCTCCAGGTCATCGAGGCTCGTGTACACACGTGCCAGACGGATGATTTCGGAGAAAAAGAATCGCAGATCCTCCGGCAAACGCTGCAGCAGCCCAAACTCCGCCTGCTGGGCCCGGATCTTCAACTCCCGCTCACGTTGTGCCGGCGGCGTGTCCATGGGCGTCTGCAAAATCACCCGCACGTTGTCGAGCACCACCCATGGCGCATCGCTCCACGGTGGTGCGTAGGCGTCGAACTCAATCTCCCGGTGACCATGCACGCGCAGAAATTGCTCGAACCGCCGCTGAAATTCCGGAAATCGCGCCAGCCCGCCTGATTCGTGCAACCCCCGCGAGCCCCGTGCCGTCAATTCCTGCTCCAGCGCCGGCAGCGATCGCACCCGCTGCGCCAGCTCGAACAACTCCTTGTTGATCTGCGCCGTCTTCGTGTCGCACCACCCCAGCAGCGCGTCGAACAGCCGCCGCCCCTCCTCCTCGCCGGCCACCCCCGCCAGCAGCCGGTGCAACAACCGGTACAAACCGCTATCCGTCAGCGAAATGGCGATGTTCGGCTCGAAGTAGCGGCTGCCATGCGCAACCACCCGCTGCACGAAACCCCACACCTCGCCCAGGCTCCGCGTCGCCAGGGGCTCCGCCATGTACTCCCCGATCGAGATCAGATACTCGTCGAGATCCCGCATCCAGACCACCGGCAGCTCCTGCACCCATCGGAACTCCTCGCGCAACCGCGGCAGCAGCGCCCGCAACTCCTCCAGCGTCCGGAACTGGAACGGCGAGCGCCCCGCGTACAATTCCACCGCGTTCTGGTTGCCGTAAATGTAATGCCCGTGCATGCCAAACCACTTCCCGCTGAACGGCGGAAAACCCATCAGCCGGAAGGAAAACTGGAGCGAGCGATGGAAGCCGGTCTCGACGAAATCCCACGTCAACGGCGCGATCACGTTCGGAAACCGCTCGGCCGATTCATCGCGCGTCCAGCGCGGCGGGATCGTGGTGATCGGCCGCGCCTGCAACAGATACAGCCCGCCACCGGCGAAACCCCACTCGATGTCCTGTGGAAACTGGTAGCTCTGCTCGACCCGCACCAGCAGGTCCGCCACCTGCCCCAACTGCTCGGCCGTCAGGCACCGCCGCCCCGCCTCGGCTCCGTCCACCTGCACCTCCTCCGTCCCGGTTGCCGTCGTGATCACCCGCCGCGTTTTGGAGGCGATGCTCTCGCGCCGCACCTTTCGCGTGGCCTTCTCGATCTCGAAATGATCCACCTGCCCCTCCCCGCTCACCACGCTCTCTCCGAGGCCGAAATTCGCATCCAGGATCATCTCACCGAGATCCCCCGTGATCGGGTTGATGCTAAAGCCCACGCCCGCCACCTCACACGGAATCATCCGCTGCACCACCACCGCCATCGCCGCCAGCGCATGATCAAAACCCTGCCGCTGCCGGTAGGCCACCGCCCGATCCTGCCACAGCGACAAATAGCATTCCTTCACCCGCTCCACCACCGCCTCCACCCCCCGGATGTTGAGATACGTGTCGTGCTGCCCGGCAAACGCCGCGCTGGCCAGGTCCTCCATGGTCGAGGACGACCGCACCGAAAACGCCTGCCCCGCCGGATGCCCCGCCAGTTGCGCCCGCACCCCGTCGGCCACCTCGGCCGGCAGCGGCATCGCGCGCAATCGCGTCCTTAACCCCTCGCACTGGGTGCGCAGCCGGCCCGCGTCACCAAAATCGAACTCCGCCACGCCCCGGATCAACTCGTGGGCACTGCGGATGAATTCGCGATAAGCCGGGGCCGTGACCACGAAACCCGCGGGCACGTTGAATCCACGCTGGGTGAGGATCGCCAGGTTGGCGCCTTTCCCGCCGGTCAATTCCGCGCGCGCGGCCAGAGGATCTTCAAAGCGAAGGAGGAGGTTCATGAGATTTTCGGGGTTGATGGTGGACAAGCCAGAGAGCCGTTGCGGACAGGGCGAATCCCGCCAGCAGATCGGTGAAATAATGATAACGCAGATAAAGCGTGGACACCCACAATCCCACGCACGGCACCAGATAAACCCAGAATCGCCACCGGGCATGCCGCCAGTCAAACGCCAGCAGATAGCTCGAAATGGCACAGTGCAGGCTCAGAAACGCATCCACGTGGTTGCTGCCCCGCCGCACAATCTCCGCGTTCAACTGCGTCAACACTCCGCCCGTCAGCGGCACGGAGTACCGGGCCGCCATCCCGGGATCCAGATGCGGCCCCACCGCCGGTACAAACGAGTAACCCACAAAGCCCAATCCGTAGATGAAGAAAAAGCCCGCAAACATCTGCTTCACCTCGGGAAGTTCGCGGCGGAAGAAATAGTAAATCCACGACAGGAACAGATACGGAAAGAACAGCAGATAACAACCGCTCAACACCTCGGTCAGCGCCGGATTCACCCAGCGCTCCCACCAGAGACCCGGATCGCCCCCGACCAGCAACCGGTCCACAGCCTGCAAGGGCGCATCATACAACTCCGGACGCATCGTCGGCCCCGCCGTCTTCAGGACCGGATAAACGACATTCATGGCGGCCGGATAAAACGCCAGCCGCCAACGCCAGCGCCCCAGGCCCGGCGCGCGTTCACACCACGCCACCAGCGCCATCGCAGTCAGAAGCAGCGCCAGAAAAACCAGGGTGTCCCGCGCCACCCACCCCGCAGCGACGATCAACCGGCCCCACGTCACCAACAGGAAGGCCGCCCAGACCCACTCGTGCAACAGGAGCGAGCGGCGCAGTCTAGCCCACGTCATCCGGCACCTCCCGCAGCACGGTCTCGCGAAACGCCAGCGTCCGGGCGTGCAATCCGGGATGGAAAATCACGTTGTGAACCGCCACTGCCAGTTTGCGCACGCGATACCATAACTTCAGGCTCAGCATGGTCGCCGCGCAGTAACCCGCCAACCAAAGCGGTTGCCCGGCAGCCAGACACACGATGAGGGACACACAAGACCAGACCACAAACACCGGTACCCCGACGAGCATTTTCCAAAGAGCGATCACATTTGGACCGTCGGGAAACCGCCGCCCCGCCCATGCCCCGGCCAGCAGAGGTGGCAGGTTCAACAAAATGCCGGGCAGCGCCAACGCACCAAAAACTAGCAACGCCACCATATAGAGCACCGGCTGGCCCATCGGAAACAACGGCACCCCCTGGTGGAACCACAACCGGCGCTGCTTGAGTTCCGGCTCCAGGGCCTGCCATTCCGCCGCCAGTCTCGGTGGCAACCCCCGCTCCAGTTGTTTGAGGGTGCGCGCGTACGAACGCTCCGTTCCCAGGGTCGCCGCGTAAGCCGCCCGCTGGATCAACTCCAGTTCCTGCTCCGAGGCCACATTTATCCCCACCGAATCGAGTCCCGCCTCGATCCGCCGCCGCATTTCCCGCAGCCGGCCCACCGGTGAAAGCCCCGCGGGAAGCTCCACCGAAACGGGTTCCCCCACCAGCACCTCGACCCGGTCGCGAAAGGTCCACGGGCTTTCATAATGGATTCCGACCGGCACCACCCGCAGCGGTGGAGCGCCCGGCGATTCCAGGTAGTCCAGCACCAACCGCGCCGCACCGCTCTTGTACGGCAGATGCCGCGGACCCAGCGAACTGGTTCCTTCGGGAAACACAAACAACGCGCCATCGGCCCGCAATAGCTTGAGGCACTCTTTCAGGGCGCGGGCATTCGTTTCCGCTGCCGCCTCGTCCCCCGCCCGATCCTTCGTCCGCACCACCTCGATGCCCGAGAAAAAGATTCGTCCGAAAATATTCTTGCGGAGCCGCGCCGCCAGCATGAACACCGCCCGCGGGACCGCCTGATGGTAAACAAATCCGTCCACCGCACCGTTGCGATGCAATCCGACATACAAGACCGGTCCTGCCGTCGGCAACCGCGCCGCGTTGATTACCGTCAGACGGTCAAAGAACACGCGCACGCAAAACCAGTGCAACCAGCGATGCCAGAGCTGCGTCATGCGTTCACGAGTCTCCTTTCAGCGTCCCTGCCGACGCCTCTGAACCACGCCCCGGTCGGAAGCCATTCCGAATGTTCCGCAACCCCGCCACCGCACCGTCTCCTTCCACCACCGCCACCGAACCGTCTCCCTGATGCGTCGCCAACAGCATGACTTCCCACGCCGCCGGTCCCGGCGTCATCCCGTCGAGGACCTGCGCGGCAATGTCATCGCCTGTCAGCGTGAACCGCCCCAACCGCTTCGTAAGGGTGAATCCAATCCCGCCGCGATGATGGTAGCTCCGATAGATCAACTCGGTGCAGACGATACGGTTGGCCACGTTGAAATCGAACTCGAAATCATACGGCTTGCCCAGATGCGCCAGCGCCGCCGCGATTGCCCCGGCAAGCTCCGCTTCCCGCAATCGCGGACGCAACACAGCCACATGATCCGCACAAAGGCTGACCGCCAGCGGCCGCACGCAGACCCGCGGCGCAATCGCCTCCACGACGCAACCCAACGGTTCCGCCCGCTCAGGCACGTCGTCCCAGTGTTTCCGCGCCAGCGGCTGTTGCCCGACCCCAAGTCGTTCCAGTTCCCCGCGGTCGCCAAGGAAGATGCCCGCGTGGGTCCAGAATCCCGGGAGCAGCTCCGCCGTGAGCTTCCGCTCGGCGCGGACCAGCAGCACGTCGCCCGGCAGCAGACGCGGCCGGATGCGTCCCAAGACTTCCGGACTCAGCGCCGGCACGTAATGCGCCGTCGTCCGCATCCCCGCCAATCCGCCCATCCACAGTGTCCGCAACCAGTAAGCCGCCCGCAGTAACGGCCCGAACACCAGGCCGCAGCACCACCGCCAGTCATTCCGCAGGTGCCGCAGGAAAATCCTGAAAAATCCCCGCCGAACCACCGCGCGGTGGGTGCGGATGATTTCACACAACCACCCCCATTCGGCGCTGGTGCAAATCCCCAGACGGCGAACCTCCCGGCGATGCCATAGCCAAAATCGCTGTGCCCGCGCAATCAGCCGGTAGTTCGACAGCGAAGCAAACCCGCGCAACAACTCCTCAAAAAAACCCGCCGGCAATCCATAGTGCTCATCGGCCTCGTTCAGTTTCCGGCGATAGAGCGAATGCGGTTCGACCACTTCAATCAGCAACACCGTCTTCGAATACAGCGTCAGCGCCGAGGCAAATCCCAGGCAAAACGCCCGCAGGCGGCTGGCGGGATCCGCAATCGACGCATAGTCGGCATACCGGTAAATGACGTTGTAGAGGGAAATGCGATAGTTCCGATAGGCCAGCAGCATCTGGCGCACCCGGTCCTCTTCGTCCGGCGTGAAATACCCCCGCGACCGCGCGCGCCCCGCCTGCACCGCCGCTCTGAGTTCCTCCTCCAGGGCCCGTAACCCTGAAACGATTTCCCGTACCGACTCCGCATCATCCTGCAACTGCCGCACGAAACTCCCGCTAGGGCCGCCGACCTTCCCGGAGCAATCGCACCCCTCCAAAGGTCTCGCGCACTTCGTTTCGCCCGCGGGATTCATCGGCACCATCCTGCGTCTGCCCGCCACCACCTGCGAATCGATAAAACTGAGCAACCATTGGAAAAATCAATCGCCGCGGAAATCGTCCGCTCCGTCCGGTCCCGCCCAACCCGGATTGCCACACCCGAAGGTCCGGTCCGAGCTCTGGAGTGCGGGGACTTGTCACCGCTTTCCCAAGGCGACTTGTCGCCGTCAAGCGGCAGGAGCCGTGACGATCAAAAGGGGTGGTCACAGCTCGCGCCATGGATTGCGCGTCGGCGCTGCCGAAACGCGACGGAAGTTCGACGTCGGCGAGTTGCTTGCGCAAAAGCGGCGACCATTCGCCACGCTCCAGAACGCAGGCCATCCGCGCTCCGACGTTCCTCCTCACAGGCGTGCAAACCGGGACTACCCGGTGTGCGCTGCTTCAGAGTTCGGGCTCAATCGTCGTCATCGTCCTTCGGATGCGAGAAAACGAAGGCCGCGCGAACCGGCGCGGGCATGGGACTGTCCGCCCCACGGACATTGCGCCAGATGATCTCGTTCAGGAGGATGTCATCGGCGGCATCCTCCTTGGCAAAGTTCATCTTTTCACTGAGGTCGCCGCCCCACGCTAATTTCTTGTTGCGCTCGTTGAGGTCCACGTTGGCAGGAAGGTGTTGGTACGGGGTGAAGTCCGGGGTCGCCGTGAAGGAGTTGAACATCGGCGTGGCGGCGGAATCGAACTGCGTCATGGGTGCCAGGCCGAGGATGAGTTCCATCGAGCGCAACATGCTGCTGGTGGAGTAGAGCGTGGAATCGACGATGCGACGCTTGGTGTACGGACTGATCACGAAGGCGATGGTGCGGTGGGCATCGACGTGGTCGGGCCCGTTCTGCGCGTCGTCCTCGACGACGAAGATGGCGGTCTGCGGCCAGAACTTCGAGTGCGAGACGGCCTCGACAAACTGGCCGAATGCGAGGTCATTGTCGGCGACGCAGGCGGTGGGCGTAAGTTTGCCGACGGTCGCACCATGGGTGTGATCGGCGGGGAGACGGACGATCTGGAGGCGCGGCATGTCGCCTTCCTGCTCGAAGCGTTTGAGTTCGCTGATAAACCGCTCGACGCGTTTCACGTCGGGATAATCCATGTCGAAGCTGCGGAAATACGGATCGAAATGGCCCTCCAGTCCGGGGACCTTGGCGCGACCGGGGTCACCGGCCTTTTTGGCGTTGGCGACAAATTCGCCGTAGCTGCGATAAGTCACGCCGGCGGCGCGGGCGCGGTCCCAGAGATAGCCGCCAGCGGGTTCAGCAACGGGGAAGGAGCCTTCGCTGGGATATGGGTACTTGCTGTGCTTCTTGTTGTGGCCGTAACTGAGGGGCCAGAACTTTTCGACGAAATCCGTGGCGTAGGCGCCCATGGACCATTCATGGCCGTCCGCACTGACTTCGCTCTCGACGTAGAAGTTGTCGAGCAGGACGAAGTCGCGGGCGATTTTGTGGTGGTTGGGCGTGATGCGCTCCGGGAAGAGGCAGAGTTTGGGATCGCCGTTGCCTTGCGGGAGGTCGCCGAGGACCTGGTCGTAGGTGCGGTTTTCCTTGATGACATAGAAGCAGTATTTGATCGGGCTGACAGCGCCGACGCGGGAGGGGATGGGATTGTTGGCGCTGGCAGCGGCAGTGACGACGTCGTCCTTTTTTAGCGGGGAGCAGCGGTAGGCGAGCGAGGTGTAATAGGCGAGCTGCGATGCGAAGCGGGTCCGGCGATCGATGGGAATGATGCTCAGGCTGCCGGTCATGAGGCTGCCGATGTATTCTTTCTTGGGATTGGCCTTGGAAACCAAGCCCTTGCCGTTGGCCACGACGAGGTTCCTGCCGTCGGGCGTGACCCGAACGGAGGTGGGATACCAACCGACGGGAATGAACCCAAGCGGCCGGGACTTTCCCGATTGCGAAACATCAAAGACGGCGACGTTGTTATTGTCGGCATTGGCGACGAAGAGAGTCTCCTCGTCAGGCGTGAGGGCCAGGCTGTTGGGAGTCGAGCCGGGGCGGGCACCGGGATGGAGGCTCGACGAGAGGGTTTCGAGGGTGCGATTGGAGAGGGTGTCAAAAATGGTGACGGTGTTGCGCGCGGCGTTGGCGACGTAAAGACGCGTCCCGGCACGGTTCAACAGCATTTCGCAAGGATGCTCCTCGGTGGGAAGACGGGCGATGACCTTGTTGCTGCGCAGATCAATCACGGCCACCGCAGCCTGCGCCCAAAGGCTGACGTAGAGGCGCTGGCGCTCCTCGTCGAGGCGGCAGGCGTAGGGGAACGGATCGTTCGAGCGGGTGACGGCGGATTCATTGGCGGTGGCGCGTTTGGTGGCGGCGAAGGTGTCGAAGTCCGCCGGTCCGGCGACCGCCTGGGCAAGCGCGTTGGTGCCGCCGAGCAGAATATCTTGCACGGGATTGGTACGCGTTAGATCCACGATGGAAACACGGTGCCCCCAAACATTGGCGACATAGATTCGCCGGGCATCGGAAGCGAGGGCGAGGCCGGCGGGGACGGCGCGTTCCTTGGCATTGCGCAACTGGATGGGCTTGGGGTCGGCGAGCCGTCCGTCGGCAAAGCTGAAGCTGAAGAGCGACTCGGTCCCCGCGCCGCTGGCGAAGAGGCGGCGCCCGTCGCGCGAGAATTCCAGGCCGTAAAAGGTTTCCTCCAGCGGGGTGCGGGAGACGATGGCGGCGGTGGCCAGTTCGACGACGATGATTTCGTGTTTGCTGTGGCCGGCGTGCAGCGCGGCGGCGAACCGTCCGCCGGGATGGATGGCAACGTTGACCGGGAAATCGGCGAGCCGCACCTGTTTGCCGACGGGGCGGAGCGACCAACCGTTGGGCAGGAGCACGGAGCCGTCAGCGCGCGGTCCGGGCCAGGGGCCTTCAATGGGGGCAATTTCCGGCACGGGCGAAGCGATCTTCATGCTCGTGCAACCCGCAAAGGCGAGGGCGCACAGGAAGGCCAGCGAAGTCAGGTTTTTCATGGGTTCAGAGGCAACACAGTTGGGCCGGGATTGAGGACGTCCGAATTGGCGCTGCGGGCGGCGGCGGTCACTGATGCGCGGTCAGCTTTGCCGGATCGGGCTTCGCCAGCACCTTGACCAGGCGAACGCCAATGATGATCGCCATGATCAGGAGCAGGGCGCCGCACAAATGCGACAGCCGCAACAAAACCCGGTCGGAAAGCCGCTGGTGCCCGAGCGACACACTGTAGCTGAGCACGGCAAACCAAAGCGCAGCGCCCACCGTGACGCCGCCGATGCACAGCGATTTGCTGCCCCAATCCGGATCGACCCAGCCGTGCGCGGTAAACGTGGCCGAAAGCGTGATCCAGACAAACAACACGCTCGGATTGCCCAGGACGCGGACGAAACCAATCATGAATGCAGTGTGGGGATGCAGCCGGTGTTCAATCCGGTCGGCGCTGGCGGAGACTTTCACAATCTTCGGGGCGATCAGATACTTCAGCCCGAGGAACAGCACGAGGATGAAGCTGATCAACTCGATGGCCGCGTGCATCATGCGGGTCTGGAACAGGCTCGAGATGCTCGCAAAACCAATCGCGCAGTAAACAGTCTCCATCACCACCGCGCCGAGGCCAATCATCAGCGCACGGATGAAACCCCGGCTGGCGCCCTCGTGGATGACGGAGATGTTGATCGGGCCGGGCAGGATGGAAACCAGAATTCCGGCGATGACGCCCGTCACCGCGGATTCAATGAGCGGATGATGATCGAAAAACTGCATCAGCCGTGCCCGTCGCCGGGTTCTTCCGGTTCGTCCTCCTGCTCGATTTCATCCCGCATCTTGCGCGAGATGCGGGGACGGATGAATCCGTAAAGCAGGTAGCTGGTGAAAACGACCGGGGCGGCGACGGGGATGACCCGCTTCCAGAGGATCAGGAAAAATCCAATGACCAGAATGATCGCAACCACCTTCACAAACGGCCGCTTGGTGCGCCAGTCGATCTTCTTGAAAGATGGATATTTCACCTCGCTCACCATCATGAACGACAGAAAAATCAGGATCACGGGCAGCAAATACCGCCAGTTGCCCTGCGTCAGTTCCTTGTCATCCAGCCACATGATGAACAGCGTCAACGACGCCACCAGGCCGGCGGCGGCCGGTATGGGAAACCCCATAAACTCCGAGCTTCCCCCGTATCCGGGCTGGGCCGCCAGACAGTTGAATCGAGCCAGTCGCAGCGCACCGCAGACGAGGTAGATCGAGGCCAGAAACCACGCGATTTCGATCTGCTCGACAAACACATCCTTGAGTACGACCCGATAAACCAGGAACGCCGGGGCAACCCCAAAGGAGACCACATCCGCCAGGGAATCAAATTCGCGGCCGAACGGACTTTCCTTCCCCCCCATGCGCGCCAACCGGCCGTCCAGCAGGTCAAAAATACACGCCAGCAGGATCAGAAACAGGGCCGTGTTGATGTGGGCCGCAAAGTTCCGGGCGCGGTCAGCCTCGACAATCTTCGTCAGCGCGAGGAAGCCGCAGAAAAGATTCCCCGCCGTCATCAGGTTCGGCAGGAGATAGATGTTCAGCGTCTGCTGGGCCGGAGCCGGACTCGGGGCGCCGCCCGACGGGAGATTGGAGGGGGAAGCGGCCATGGCAGGGTCAGAGGTGCTCGTTGTGCCGGTGGCGCGCCGAAGGATTCACGGCCGTCAAACTAATGCCCGCGTTGCGCTTGAAAAGACGATAATTTCGCCCCCGCCAGTGGCCCGCTGAACGACTCACAGCCACCCGGACGACACGCGAGGCTAGTTGGTCACGTATTCGCGCGGATCGGTGATCCGGCCCGCGATCGCGCTGGCCGCCACGGTGGCGGGACTCGCCAGAAACACCTGGGATTCCTTGTCGCCCATGCGGCCGGGGAAATTGCGGTTGGTCGCGCTGATGCACTTGAGCCCGGGTTGATTGATCCGGCCAAACGTGTCCACCGGACCGCCCAAACACGCGGCGCAACCGGCGTTTTCGGTCATCCGCACGCCCGCATCCTCCAGGATCTGCCAGATGCTCCGATCCCCCCAGCGCGTGGATTGCAGATCATGCACGATTTCCGGAGTTGCCGGGACGCCGAAGGTGTCAATCGTGACGCGCCGACCACGCAAGACACGCGCGACTTCGACGAAGTCGCTGGTCTTGCCGCCAGTGCATGAACCGACGTAGGCACGGTCGAGTTTGACGTGGGACATTTCCTTGGCCCGCTTGCGCTGGCCGGGATCGGGATGGCACGCCACCGTGGGCTCCAGCTTGTCGAGGTCCACCACCATTTCGAAGACAAACTTCTGATTCGCGTCCGCCACCACGGGATCGTATTTCTGAATTGTTCCGTTCAACCGCGTCCGCGCATCCACATACTCCGCCGTGCGCGCATCAAACTCAAAAATGCCGTTCTTGCCGCCCGCCTCGATCGCCATGTTCGCAATCGTCATCCGGTCATCCATCGAAAGGCTGGCAATTCCCGGACCATCAAACTGCATGGCCCGATACGTCGCGCCATCGAAGCCGATCTCGCCAATGCAGTGCAGGATGACATCCTTCGCCATCACGCCCGGCTGCAAACGCCCCTCGACGCGGAAATGCATCGTCTCGGGAACCTTGATCAACAACCGGCCCGTGCCCATGACAAAGCCCGCATCCGTATTGCCAATGCCCGTGGCGAATTCATTGAAGGCACCGGCCATGCACGTATGCGAATCCGTCCCGAACAGCACCTCGCCCGGACGGGTGTGTCCCTTGGCCGGCAGCGCAGCGTGGCAGACACCGGCGTAATTGGCTCCATACTGCCGCTTGAGGTTGCCCTTGGCGGCATCGTACTTCCACTGGCCGTTTGGATCATCGATCACGTCGTAGAAGTACGGCAACCCCTGCTCGCGCGCGAAATCACGCAGGATGTCCACGTTGCGATTGGACTTCGAGTCGGCGGTAAAAATGTAATGATCAGGAATGATCACCACGCGCTGCCGGTCCCACACCTTCGCGTCCTTGCCAAACTCGCGTTTGAACACGCCGATGGTGCCCGGACCGCACACGTCGTGCGTCATCAAAATGTCCGCCTTCACCCAGATGTTGTCACCAGCCTGAACGGAAGCCTTGCCGGCGGCACGGGCCAATACTTTTTCAGTGAGAGTCATAAACAGGAAAACAGGCTAACGCCGCCACCACCCCGTCGCAACGGCGAATCACAGGGCCCCGGCAATTGACGATCGCAACATGCCCACGCCGGCTCAATGCGGCGGCGCGTCGTCCCGGGTAATGCGCATCGCCTTTTCAAACTCCCCCGAGAAAGCACGAATCTCGTCCACGATCTTGTCCGGTTGCTTGCCCAGTGTTTCAAGCATGCGCGCCGCCATGTCGGGCTTGATCTTGATCAATTCAACCGCAGCCACCACCAGCGACAGGCTGTTGTTGATGTTGTGCCGGGCTTCGGACAACTTTTTGTTAAGCGCATCGACCTCGGCCGGCGTCAGCGTGACGGAACTGGCAGGCAAACCCATGCGAAAAATGTGGACGGGACACCCCGCCGAAAGCAAGCGGTATCCGCATCCCGGGGAGGACCGTCGCGCCCTCGCAAGAACCGGCCCGGCTATCCGAATTTGGGCTTGGGCACGTTGACACCACCAAGCCTGCTTGGTACTTTCCCGCGACATCGTCCGGTCATGACTACGCTATTAAACCAGCAAGTCCTCGTGCTGAACCGCCTTTGGCAGGCGGTCAACATCTGCTCCGTCCGCCGTGCCCTGACGCTCCTGTTTCAAGGGCACGCCCAGGTGGTGGTTGGCGACAACGACGGTGTGTTTCAGACCTTCGGTTTTCGCGAATGGCAGGACTGCTCCCGGCATGGCCCGGCCCACGAATTGATTCCCGCCGTGTCGTTCAAGATTCGCGTCCCCCGGGTCATCATGCTGATGGTGTTCGACCGCTTGCCGAAGAAAGAGGTCAAGTTCACCCGGCACAACATCTTCGAGCGCGACCGCGACACCTGCCAATACTGTGGGGACGTTTTCTCGCGCAAAGATCTGAACCTCGACCACATCATTCCCCGCGATCGCGGCGGTCCCACCACGTGGGAGAACATTGTCTGCTCGTGCATCCCGTGCAACACGCGCAAGAGCAATCGCACTCCCGCCGAGGCTGGGATGCGCCTGATCCGCAAACCCAAACGGCCCAAATGGAGGCCGTTTGTGCAGGTTAGCTTCGCGCTCGAATACCACGACAGTTGGAAGCACTTCCTGGATCTCGCCTACTGGAACGTGGAACTTGGCGAGGGCTGAACACCGGCCGTTTTCCC
>CAZUUP010000001.1:1604-5515 GCA_964623105.1 uncultured Akkermansia sp. | reverse complement strand
CGATCATTTCCCAAAACTTGGGACTTTCCTGCAGCGCTTCATCCTCACCCGTCGGCAGGCTGGAACGAAACAAAAAATCCTTGAGCGTATTGCGGCTGAAAATCCGGTGAATCACGATTCCAAGATCGTGCTTCTCAAAATAAACCCGGTAATCTCCGATGCGAAACCGATGGAGCACCCGCCCGTCGCGCTCCAGTTTTCCGAAACGTTCCATCTCGGTACTCATGATCTCATGCGGCACGCCGCGGAACTCGCCGAGAATCTGCAACTGCAACTCCTTGGGCATCTTCGACAACTCGGCAGCACTAACCGGATTAAAGATGATCTGAAATGGTCGCATAACGGTTGTCTGGAACGAAGCGGTGACCGAAAACCTTCTCTCCGGCTGGATGTCGTCTGGTAGCCCGTATGGGAATCGCACCCATCTTTCAGCCTTGAGAGGGCCGCGTCCTAACTGATAGACGAACGGGCCAGACGACCAACGCGCCGGAGTGTATACACCGAAACGGTGCTGTCAACCGGCGACAACAAAAAAGGCCACCGAAGCGGTGGCCTTTTCGAAAACTGACCGCCAGATTACTTGCGACGCCGGAACATCAGCGCTGCACCACCGAGCAAGCCCAGAGCCAGAACCGAAGGCTCGGGAATCACAGCAGGAACGACGGAAAGTGTGAACGAGGGATGCGAATTTGCGAAGGCCTGGATCGGAGGAGGTGCCGGAGTGCCAGCGGGCGTCCCTCCAGCGGTGAACTGGGTTACAGCTGAGACACCGGTGTGAGCACCCGGGGTCGCATTAGCGATTCCAAATGTTGCGCCGTCCGATGCCCGCCACGCCCTGATCTGATAGAACGCAGTTCCACCCGGACTTACGCCTGCATCGGTAATCGTGTAGGTAGGACCGTCGATGTGACCAGCAAAATTACCACCCGCTCCCAAATCACCAACAAAAGTCTCTGGCGCACCTGCCAAAGTCATTAAAAGGGGATCACTTGTCGCCCCCACCCACAGAGTTGCGCGAAACGTGTTATCCAATCGAACTGTTCCACCCACATCGAATACAGGGTTGGAGGCATATGCATTAGCATCTGCATTCCTGTAAGTGGAAAAGATAACCTCATAGTTGGCATAAGCCGCACTGGCATAGCCAATAATACCCAATATGATCGCACTGAGCTTGTTGGTTTTCATTTTTTGATTTTGTGGTTTTTGCCCGCCTTTAAATTGCGTTGCTTTACTGATTAACAGAAAACTGCTTGTTCCAGCTTGTAGTGGTAGTGGTCTTCAAAAAGAAACCCGTTCCAACCGGAACAATCGGCTGACCGCTTTGGCTCTGGATACTTGCACCCAAAGGAGCGGGACTGGGCCCACTCCAACCCGTCGCAGTTTTCCGGAAACTGACGTACTGAGGGGTGTTGACCCCGTCGTTCTCGAACATGAACACCGTCTCTTGCGGCGCAAGAGTTAACCCAAGATCATTCTGAACCAACCCGCTCATCGGAACTCTCGATCCCACGAGTTGAAAATTTCCAGCCGCCAACCCGATGCTCACGGGCGTCGATGCATCCGGACTCTGAACCACCTCGCCGACGAAAGTCAAAACAAGATTGGTGGTAGCCGTATTATTGAAGAAGAAGCCCAGCCCTGGAACCAAAACCTGCGACGGATTTTCCCAACCAGTCGCCCTTCGCCGGTTTGAGGAATACGATGATCCATTAAATGTAAAGATTGTGGCGTTCACCGGAGTGGAAGCAAGAGGAAACAGTGCTCCCACCGTGTTGTCGGATGCGTTTAGAGGATTGCAGATAATCGAGAATCCAGGAGCGACCGTCGTGTTCACGAACCCAACCGCGTTCACTGAATAAACCGGCTGCGCCACCGCAGATACCGCACCTGCCGCGGCGAGAGCGACTGCAAGGAGGAGAGTCTTTGTTTTCATAATTGAGAAATCTTTTTCTATGCCCACAAACATCCAACCATACCATCGGCAGACGTCAACGCTTATTTGAGGCAAAATTACTGAGGTGTTTCATGTAGATCACACAGCGCCCTCATCATCGATTAGTTTTCACAATTACCTAGGCACCAATGCGTTACACAAATTCTAACCATCTGTGCCTGCCCACTTTTGCCACTATGAACCGTCGGGAAATAAAAATTTATTTGTTCACCACCACCACTTTCAGCGATTCCGGCGTCGGACGCGCCGCCAGCGCAATCGCCGCCGCGGTTTCCTCCAACGGAAACTGATGCGTGATCAACCGCGCCACGTCCAGACGCTGTGAAAACACCATTTTCGCCACCTCCCGTTGCAGCGTAAAATCAGCGGAATAGCTGCCCACCAGGTCCTTCTCGTCCACGCACACGCGCGCCAGATCCACCGCCAGTTCTTGTCCGCGCTTCGTGTGCGCAAACAACAGGATTTGCCCTGCCCCGCGCGTTAATTCGAAGGCCTGATTCACCAGCACATCCGCCGGCGTTGCGATCACCGCCGCGTCCATTCCGGAGCCACGCGTCAGTTTCCAGGCGTTTTCCACGAAGCCCACATCCGCAGCATCCAGCACATATTTCGCGCCCAGTTCCCGCGCCAACTCCAGTCGGTTGCGAAACAAATCGCTGGCCAGCACCCGCATTCCCAACAGCGACAGAATGCCCGTAAACAAAAGCCCGATTGGCCCCTGCCCCGCCACCCACACAAAATCCCCGGGCCGCAAATTCAGCCGCCGGACCGCTTTCAACACCGTGTTCACCGGCTCCAGCATCGCCCCTTCGAGAAAGGAATTCCGCCGCGGAATTTTCACGACCCCCGGCAGGCAGAACGACATCACCCGCACATACTCCGCGTAGCCCCCGCCCGCCGGTTCAAATCCCGCAGTGATCCCGGTGCGCTTGTACTGCGCGCACTGTGCAAATGCCCGGTGACGACACGCATGACACTCCAGGCACGGCACGTGATGATGCAATCCCACCCGCTCGCCCACTGCGAAGCCCCGCACCCGCGCCCCCACCCGCACAATCGTCCCGGAAGTTTCGTGCCCAAAAACCCGCGGCGGCGCGACCGTCCCGTGGTGAATTTTCTTGATGTCCGTCGGGCATACGCCACACACCGCCACCCGCACCAGCAGCTCATTTGTGCCGATGCGCGGCACCGGGAGCGTCTCGACCCGCAGATCGTCCACGCCCCGGTACACGACCGCCTTCATCGTCTTCGGAATCTCAAACATCGCCGGCGTTTAACCACACCCGCGCCCCATTTGACACTGATTTTTCCAACCCTCCGACCGACACCGCCAGCGCCACCGCCAACACCCGATTCCCTCCGGATCACCCTCCGCTACCCTCGATGAAATCCGTCAGCCACCGCTCCGGTTCCGCCTCGAACATCACCTCCCGCCCCCGCCACACAAATCGCACCCGCAACGCATGCAGCGCCTGGCACCACAAAATCAACCGCCGCCGCTGCGCATCCGTCATCCGCCCCTCCACCAGCGCCAGATAACAATCCTCGTCGCCGCCATACAGCTTGTCCCCGACAATCGGATGCCCCCGATGCGCCAGATGAATCCGGATCTGATGCTTCCGCCCCGTCTCCGTCTTTACCCGCAACACCGAGAACTCCTCCGCCCCGCGACGAAACACCCGCTCCCGCCAAAACTCCGTCCGCGACGCCGCCCCGTCCTCGCGCACACAATCCTTGATCGCCACCCGGCTCCGCTCATCCCGCCCGAGCGGCGCATCCACGACCCCGTGCTCCTCCGCCACCGCGCCATGCACCACCGCCAGATACTCCTTCTCCACGCCGCGATCCTCCCAAATTCTTCGCAACTCCCGCGCCGCGCCTTCCGTCTTCGCCACCAACACCAGTCCGCTCGTCTCCCGGTCCAATCGGTTCACCAACTGCGGATTGCTCCCCG
>CAZUUP010000001.1:0-1504 GCA_964623105.1 uncultured Akkermansia sp. | reverse complement strand
CCACATGCGCCGCTTGTAATCCTGCGCGCCTCCGGTAACATCCCCCCCGTTGAAAACAAAGTGGAATCTCTGGCTGGCGATCCTGCTGATGGCTGTTTTCGCCATCACCCGCTGGCCCGGCCTGCTGCCGCCGAACTTCAGCGCCGCCTATGCGCTCGTGTTCTGCGCCGGCGTCTATTTCCCCGGCAAACTCGCCTGGACACTCCCCCTCGGCACCCTTCTGGCCTCCGACATCATCATCAATCTGTTCCACTACCACACCGACCCCGTCGGCGCCTACATGCTGCTCAACTACGCCATCTACGCCGCCCTCATCTGGTTCGGTCGCCGCCTCTCCCGCCAAGCCCCCTTTGCCAGCCTCCTCGGCGGCGGCATCCTCGGCGCCATCATCTTCTACCTCGTCACCAACACCTTCTCGTGGCTCGAAAACCCCGAATACGCCAAAACCCTCGCCGGCTGGATCAAAGCCCTCTCCATCGGCACGGACGGCTGGCCCTACACCTGGGAATTCTTCCGGAACACCCTCCTCAGCGGCGGACTCTTCACCAGCCTGTTCGTCGGCGCCATGAAGCTCTCCGAAGCCGCCGAACCGGAACCGGAAGAGGAAGCCGAAACCGAGCCCGCCGACGCAGAGCCCGAAGAATCCAAGGCCTGACCGCCCCGCTGCCGTTCCGACGCCACCCGCAGCAGTCTGCCGCCCCCGACACCCCCGGCCCCATGCAAATCGGCGTCATTTCCGACACCCACGGCTTCCTCGATCCGCGCCTGCCCGAACTCTTCGCAGGCGTCGATCACATCCTCCACGGCGGCGACATCGGGCCCGCCGCCATCATCAACGCCCTCGAACAAATCGCCCCCGTCACCGCCGTTCTCGGCAACAACGACTTCGACCCCGCCTTTCGCGAAACCGAAATCATCCACCTCGCCGGTCGCAAATTCCTCCTCCACCACATCGTCGAACCCGCCCGCCCCACGCCCTCCCTGCGCACCCTCCTCGCCCGCGAAAACCCCGACGCCGTCATCTTCGGCCACACTCACAAGCACTACCAGGCCATCCTCGGCACCACCTTTTACCTCAATCCCGGCTACGCCGGCCGCAACCGCTTCAACCAACCCCGCTCCGTCGCCCGGCTCACCCTCACCCCCGGCAAAATCCACACCGATCTCCTGCCGCTCTGACCCCGCACGTCCGTTCACTCCAACGCCCGTCCCTGCGCCTCCACCCGCTGCTGCAGGCTCCCGCAAACGTGCTCGCACAGGTTGAAGATCGTCGGATCCGCAATCGCATAAAAGACCTCCAGCCCCGCCTTCCGCCGACTGAGTATCCCCTCCCCCAGCAACACCTGCAGGTGCCGCGACACGTTGGCCTGCGTCAGCCCCGTCGCCGCCACCAACTCGGTCACATTGCGTTCCCCGGCCTCCAGCGCAATCAGCAGCTTCAGCCGGCTCGGCTCCCCCAGCACCCGGAACCGCGCCGCGATCAGCTCCAGCGCCTGGTCCCCCA